>JAIPHQ010000050.1 GCA_021735115.1 Candidatus Omnitrophota bacterium | reverse complement strand
CCATTCAACCAGACTCTGGCACCTCTCCGATTTAGCTTATAGCTAATGTAATAATTATTAAAGATGCTTTGTCCTTTCTTTTATAGCCAAGTTTATTGTATTTGTCAATGAAATATCCTATGTTATAATTTTAGCTATGATTGCTATTTCATTATCTGTTATAAAACTTTCCTTAATTGCCTGTTTTGGGTTTGTTCTTTATAAGCAGAAGATTATTGATAAAAGGGTGTTAAAATTTTTAACTTCATTTGTTATTAATTTTTCAATTCCCTGTTTATTTTTTTCTCATCTAATAGGTGATTATCAGACAGTCCTTTCTCATTCTATCTGGACTTTTTTAGGAATAAGTTTTGCTATTTTTTTGGGCGGTTTAATTTTATCGATTTTAATCAGCTGGGGGCGCAATAAGGTTAAAAAACGAGAGTTTTTCAGTGTAGTTAGTTTTCAAAATGCCGGTTATCTACCGATGAATATTGCTTATTTTCTTTTTGCAAAAGAGTTAAAAAATGAGTTTCTGGTTTATATTTTTCTTTATCTTTTAGGCTTTAATATCCTAATGTGGTCAATTGGCAGTTTTTTTATTTTTAAGCAAAGATTTGAAAAATTCGGGTTTAGGTCTTTATTAAATCCTCCTGTAGCAGGAACGTTGATAGCTTTATTTTTTATCTATACTCATACTGCAAAATTTATCCCAAATTTATTAATGGGGCCGATTGATATGATTGGCCAAACCAGTTTTGTGCTTTCGATGCTTATTTTAGGCTGCTGGCTTGCCAAAATAGAACTCCAGGATATTTACAAGAGATGGTTTATTCTTCTGGAAGCTTCTTTTTTAAAATTAATAGTCCTGCCTCTTTTAGTTTTTTTGGTTGTTTTAAAATTTGAATTTTTTTCATTATTAGGATTATTTATAGTGCTAGAGGCAGCTATGCCTTCTGCGGCAACGCTTCCAATAGTTGTCAATATGAGAGGTGCTGATAGCAGATTTGTATCCCAATGTGTATTTATTACTCATCTACTTAGCATAGGGACTATTCCTTTATGGTTAGGTATTTATTTAAAATTTACTCCATTTTCCTTATAAAATCAGATTAAAATTTCGATAAAAAATGAAAATAGTAGGCCAGAATAAAAAAGCAAGAAGAGATTATCAAATTGTCCAGGTATTTGAGGCAGGCATTGAGTTACGGGGAGATGAAGTAAAATCGTTACGGGCTAAAAGCTGCTCTCTGCAGGATAGTTTTGCGCGGATTGAAAATGAAGAGGCTTATTTATATAATTTGCATATTCCAAATTTTGCCCAAAGCTCTTACTTTAAAAGTGAACCAAAAAGAAGAAGAAAATTATTGCTACATAAAAAAGAAATTAAAAAATTGATGGGCCGGATTAGTCAACAAGGGTTAACGATTGTACCGCTAAAAGTTTATTTTAATAAAAAAGGTTTAGTCAAGGCCGAGGTTGCTTTGGCTAGGGGCCGGCATACTTATGATAAAAGAAGAAAGCTTAAAGAAAAAACAGAAAAAAGAGAAGCTCAACGAGGGCTGAAAAATTATTAAAGGAGGGGTTAGATGGCTGAAATTTTAGATACAGCTATATCAGCAGCTAAGGAAGCAGGAGATTTTTTATTAGATAATTTTGGGAAAGTTTGCAATGTGGAGGCTAAAGGTGACAGAAATTTAGTTACTGAGTTAGATAAAAAAGCAGAAGCGATGATTCGAAGCAGGATTGAAGATAAATTTCCCAATCACGGCATACTTGGTGAAGAAGATGGTAAAAAAGATATAGAAAGTGACTATCTTTGGATTATAGATCCTTTAGATGGAACTCATAATTATATAAGAAAAATAAATATTTTTGGAGTTTCAATTGGAATTGTGCATAAAAACAAATTTGTTGGCGGTGTTGTTTACATGCCAAATGACAATGAATTATATTGGGCAGAGACTGGTTCGGGTGCTTATAAAAATGATAAAAAAATTTTTGTGTCATCTTGTGACAAGTTAAAGGAATCATCAATTGCATTTGATTCAAGTATTCGTTATTCCCCCAAAGTTATGTTAGGTGTTCTAGGGGATTTATCGAAACAGGTTTTTAACATAAGAATGTTTGGGTCTTCAGTTCGGACCTTAACCTACGTTGCAGAAGGAGTTCTTGATTGTTCAGTGGAGTTTCACGATCGGCCTTGGGATTTTTCGGGAAGCGTAGCCATAATTGAAGAAGCCGGAGGCAAGTTAACTGACTTAAGAAAGGCGCCGCTTACTTATAAGACAATTGGCTATGTTGCATCCAATAAAAGTATTCATAACCATATATCAGAGATTGTCTCTAAACATTTTTAGAAAATTATATTGACAAGAAATAATTATTTGCTAATATGAAAACACTATGTGGTTTGTAATTTTATTTATAATTATCGGAATATCTGCCAGGTTTTTTCCTCATCTACCTAATTTTGCGCCGATTGCAGCTGTTGCTCTCTTTTCTGGAGTATATTTTAAGAAAAAGCATGGTTGGTTGCTGCCGTTGGGAATTTTTATAGGTTCAGACTTAATAGTCGGGTTACATCAAACTGTAATTTTTACTTGGGGAACTATTGTTTTAATTTATTTCTTAGGCAGAGTCTTACAAACTAGAAAAACAATTACAAACACAGCAATATTCACTTTAGCATCTTCATTTATATTTTTCTTAATTACTAATTTTGGTGTTTGGTTAATGGGTTGGTATCCGCTCACTTTAGCCGGATTAACCAGTTGTTACATAAACGCCTTACCTTTTTTTAGAATCTCACTTATAGCTAATTTTTCCTATGGCTTAATCTTCTTTGGCGCTTATGAATATTTCATAAAAAGAGCAAAGCTTGCCCACCAAGCTGTATAAAATCTTTATAATTTATTATTAATCGATCATGGAAGTTAAGTTATTATCTTATACAAACAATCCTAAAAAAGTAATTTATTCAGCGGCACGCCAATGTTATTCAAAACTGTCTGCTTATAAGATTTACACTGACCAGAAAAAATTAACCTCAGAAAAATTAAAAAAATTTATCAGTCAGTTAGTTAAAAGAGGCCATCTTTCCCCTCTAGAACATGTTAGCTTTACTTTTTCTGCAACAGGTTTATCTCGGGTTTGTACTCATCAATTAGTTAGGCATAGAGTTGCTTCTTATTCTCAACAGAGCCAACGTTATGTTGGTATGGATGATTTCGAGTTCGTAGTTCCTAAGGCGATAAAAAGCAATAAAGAAGCAGAGGCTATGTTTATTGAATCTATAAATTATTTGAAAAACAAATATAAACAAATACAGGAAATTTTAGAAAAAAATACGAATTTAGATAAAGAAAAAATAAATCAAGATTTGCGTTTTTTGCTTCCCCAAGGATGCCAAACAAAGATTGTCTTAACTATGAATAGCCGTCAACTTTTGCATTTTTTCTCAGAAAGGCTTTGTTTAAGAGCACAATGGGAAATAAGAGAGCTGGCAACAAAAATGTTAATTTTTACAAAAAAAGTTTTACCGGAAGTTTTTTCTCCTGCTGGAGCAAAATGCAAAAAATTAGGTTTTTGCCCTGAATCTGCTGACGATTGCCCTCTAAATCCGCAAAAAAAGTAATTTTTACAGTTATATTATAAAATATCTTTACACTCGATAAAATACCGATATAATAATTGATAATCATTTCTCACCTCGGAGGTGGGAAATTGAAGATTAGGCACTTCGCCAATGAATTTGGCTCAGTGCCGATAAACATTAAGGTATATTCTAAATAATTTCATGTTTATCGGGGGGTAGCGCAGTTTGGCTAGCGCACTTGCTTTGGGAGCAAGGGGTCGTGGGTTCGAATCCCACCCTCCCGACCAGCGCCCGTAGCTCAATCGGATAGAGCATCGGCCTTCTAAGCCGAGGGTTGCAGGTTCGATTCCTGCCGGGCGCACCAATAAAGTCAATAGTCGATAGTCCGTAGTCTATAAGTAGGGGCGGGGCTTGTCCCCGCCCACTAAAGGAAACAAAGGAGATAAAATGAAAAAAATTTTTATTGGAATATTAATTTTTTTGGTTGTCGTTGCAGTTTTACATATTGGCCTTTTTGCTTTTATAAATATAAAAGGAAAAGATATAGCTGCCGATAAAATAGAGGATTATTTTGGCCTAAGGCCTGATATTGGTTCACTTAGCCTAGATTTCCCTTTTATTTTAGAAGTTATCGATTTTAATTTAGGAGATCTATCTTTTGCAAAAGCTACCATCTCTTTAGGAAGCTTTAATCCTTTTCAGCGATCTTTGCGGTTAAATAGAGTTTATTTTGATAGGTTGAATTTTAAGCTAGTGAAGGAAAAAGAGGATTTTTTAATTGAACCTGTTTATCCGGCAACAGCTATTAGTCAGCCTAAAACGCCTAAAAAAGAATCATCTCAAGAAAGTTTAGCGAAGGAAGAAACTCCTAAGGAAATTAAAAAGAAAAAAGAGTTTTCGATTAAAGTAAAAGATTTTTATCTTAAAAATAGTACTATCAGATATTTAGATAAAAGCCGCAAGCCTAATATTGATTTAACTTTTCCTGATTTAAATTTAAAGGTTAACAATTTTTCTTATCCGGATTTTAACAAATTTAATATTGATTTTATTTCTTCCGTAGAGACAATGGATAAAACTTTAGAAGAGTTAATTAAGGCAAAAGGCTGGGTTGATTTTGTCAATAAAAATATGGATGTAGTTTTAGAAATTGATTCATTCCAATATGGTGCTTTTTCACAATACTATCCATCTGTTTGGCAACCGCAGAATTTAGGACTTGAAACAGCAATCTTATCTTTAAATTCAAAAATTACCGCAGAGAATAATGATCTTGTAATCGATAATCTTTTATCTCTAGAGGAAATCAACTTTACTGAATTAAAAGAAGAAAATAAAAAAGAATTGTCTCGGCAAAGATTGATTAAAACTGTTATTGGTTTATTAAAAAAAGATAATGGAAAATCTCAAATTCATCTTAAGTTAAAGACAAAGATGGATGCACCTGAAATAAATCTTAGTTTGTTGGGCAAAGGCCTGCAAGAATCGGTACCGCTGGGCCCCAAATTTATTACCGAACAAATAATTTACAAAGCTGGAGATATTGTCAAAGAGGGGATAGGCAAGGCAAAAGATATGCCAAAAGACACAATTGGAACAACTGTTGATACAATAAAAGAAACAATAGGAAAAATAAAGGATATTTTTACCGGACCAGAAAGCAATTAGTCAATAGATAAGAATAAATATAAAATGAAAATAGTTTTTTTAGGTTTTCAAACGTGGGGTCATGCAGCCTTAGAAGGTTTGTTAAATTCAAGCCATCAAGTTAGTCTGGTTATTACACATTCTCAAGATAAAGGTACATATAAAAATTCTTTTTTAGATAAATCTGTTAAGCAATTAGCTGAATCAAAAAGTATACCGCTTATAGAATCCAGAAAAGCTAATAGTCCAGAAATAAAGGCCAAGATAAAAAATATTGATCCTGATGTTATTATTTCTTCTGATTGGGAGACTTGGATTTCTCCTGACTTGACAGCCTTGGCAAAAAAAGGGGCGATTAATGTACATGATGCCTTGTTGCCAAAATATGCTGGTTTTTCTCCTGTGAATTGGGCACTAATTAATGGTGAGCAATCGGCAGGAGTTACTGTTCATTATATTGAAGAGGCTTTTGATCAGGGAAAAATTATTTTACAAGAAGAAGTATCAATTGAAGAAGACGATACAGTTGTTGAAGTTTTAAAAAAAATATTTGCAAAAACCCCTGAGATTACTCTAAAATCCTTAGATTTAATAGAAAAGGACAAAGTAAAAGCTAAAGAACAGGACCTAAACTACGCCTCTTTTTATCATAAGATTTTAGAAGAAGATTGTGAAATTAATTGGAATAATTCTTCACAAGCCGTGTATAATTTTATTCGGGCTTTATCTGATCCGTTCCCTAATGCTTTTACTCATTTTCAAGGGGAAAAATTAAAGATAAAAAGAGCTTCAATTCCTAAAAAAGTATATTGTGGTATTCCCGGCCGCATAATTTGCCGGGAAGAAAGAGGAGTAGTTGTTTTATCTGGCAGTAAGGGCGTCAACCAACCCCAGGGGATAGTAAT
>JAIPHQ010000049.1 GCA_021735115.1 Candidatus Omnitrophota bacterium | reverse complement strand
TTGGCCTATTTGCTTAAGTATGATTCTAACTTTGGCATATTAGACAAGGAAGTAAAAGCTGAAGGGGATTCTATAGTGGTAGATGGTAAAAAAATTAAAGTATTGTCTGAGAAAGACCCTTCTAAGTTGCCTTGGGCAGAACTAGGTGTTGATGTAGTAGTTGAGTCCACTGGTATTTTTCGTACCAAAGAACAAGCAGCCGGCCACATTGAAGCTGGGGCAAAAAAAGTAATTATTTCAGCTCCTGCTAAAGGTGGAGATGTTCCTACCTTTGTATTAGGCGTTAATGAAGAAAATTATGATTCAGAAAATCATAATATAGTTTCTAATGCATCTTGTACTACCAACTGTATTGCGCCAGTTGCCAAAGTTATCAAGGATAGCTTTGGAGTAACTGAAGGGTTGATGACAACAATTCATTCCTATACTAATGATCAAAAAGTTTTGGATTTTCCTCATAAAGACCTAAGAAGAGCAAGAGCAGCAGCATTATCTATGATCCCTACAACTACTGGCGCAGCAAAAGCAGTAGGCTTAGTTATTCCTGAATTACAAGGTAAATTAGATGGATTAGCAATTCGGGTTCCTACACCGACTGTATCTTTGGTAGATGTAGTATTTCAGATAGAAAAAGAAGCTAGCAAAGAAGACGTAAATAATGCCTTATCAGAAGCAGCTTCTTCCAGGATGAAAGGATATCTAGATGTAAGTTCTGATCCTTTAGTATCTGTAGATTACAAAGGTAATTCATTTTCTTCTATAGTTGATGCTGAACAGACTTTTTGCCTTAATAAGATGGTAAAAGTATTGGCTTGGTATGATAATGAATGGGGTTATTCTTGCCGTGTAATTGATTTAATCAAA
This sequence comes from Candidatus Omnitrophota bacterium, assembly GCA_021735115.1. Next base: position 5,268 of record JAIPHQ010000049.1, on the reverse strand, counting down.
TATATGGTCAAATAGAAAATGTAGGGGCGAGGCTTGTCCTCGCCCAATCTAGGGAACAGGCCTGCCTGTTCCAAAAACAGGAGAAGCATGGAAAAGAAATCTGTAAAAGATTTAGATTTGCAAGGAAAAAAAGTATTAATGAGAGCTGACTTCAATGTTCCTCTAGACTCTAGCCAAAATATCACTGATGATTCAAGAATTCAAGCAGCCCTAGGTACTATTAATTATATTAGAGAATCTGGAGCAAAGTTAATTTTAATGAGCCACCTAGGCCGGCCTAAAGGCCAAAAAAATCAGGAATTTAGCTTAAAGCCTGTAGCTGAGCGCCTCAGCCAGTTAATTAATCAGCCGGTTAAGATGGTTGATGACTGTATTGGAGATAAAGTAAAAGAGGCAGCAGATGGCCTAAAAAATGGTGAAGTTATGCTTCTTCAAAATTTAAGATTTTATCCCGAAGAAAAGAACAATGATCAAGAATTTGCTAAAAAATTAGCTTCTTTAGCTAATTTTTTTGTTAATGATGCCTTTGGTACAGCTCACAGAGCCCATGCTTCTACAGAAGGAGTTACTCATTTCCTAGATTCTGCAGCTGGATTTTTGATTGATAAAGAGATTCAATATTTCCAAAAGGTCTTAACTGAACCTAAAAAGCCTTTTGTTTTTATTTTAGGCGGAGCAAAAATATCAGACAAGATTCCGGTTATCGAAAATATGATTGATAAGGCTGATTCAATACTAATTGGTGGAGCGATGGCTTATACATTTTTAAAAGTAAAAGAAATAGAGATAGGTTCGTCACTCCTAGAGGAAGATATGTTTGATGTGGTTAAAAAGATTTTAGCTAAAGCAAAAGAAAAGGGAGTGGAAATATTGCTTCCTGTGGATCACTTGGTAACCAATGATATTCAATCAGGGGAAAATACCAAGGTTACAGAAGACGTCAATATTGAGGAAGGTTGGATCGGTGTAGATATTGGGCCTAAAACAGAAAAGTTGTTTGAGGAAAAAATTAGAGCTGCAGGAACTGTCGTTTGGAATGGGCCAATGGGTATTTTTGAAAAAGATCAGTTTGCTAAAGGAACTAAGGCAGTAGCGGAAGCAATAGCTGAGTCAGAAGCTATTTCAGTTATTGGCGGCGGGGATACTGCAGCAGCTGTAAAAAAGTTTGAACTATCTGATCAGATGTCGCATATCTCAACCGGCGGTGGAGCCTCTCTACAATTTCTTGAAGGCAAAGATTTACCCGGAATTTCAGCTCTTTCTGATAGATAATACCACTTCCATTTCGTAAATGGAAGTTAAAAAATTAGGTAATATAATATTAATTAATGGAGGCTAAGATGAGAAGACCATTTATTGCTGGTAATTGGAAGATGAACAAAACTGCTGCTGAAGCAGCTGATTTGGCATCTAAATTAAAAGAAAATGTAGGGGATTTCAAAGATGTAGATATATTGATTTGCCCTCCTTATACTTCATTGGTAGCTGCTCAAGAAGCAATTAAAGATTCAGTTATTGACCTTGGAGCCCAGAATATGCATTGGGAAGCTCAAGGAGCTTTTACCGGAGAAATTTCTCCGGCAATGTTAAAAGGTATTGGAGCTAAATTTGTAATTATTGGCCATTCAGAAAGAAGAAAATATTTTTCTGAAACTAACCAAGAAGTTAATAAAAAGATAAAAGCTGCCATTTCTGCAGATCTTTTACCCATTGTCTGTATTGGCGAAACTTTAGAACAAAGAGAAAAGGGCCAAGAAAAAGAGGTAATTGAAAATCAATTAAAAGAAGGTTTTGATTCCTTATCTGAAAGTAATTTAGAAAAAATTACTGTTGCTTATGAGCCAGTTTGGGCAATTGGAACTGGAAAGACTGCAACCGGCCAGCAAGCTGAACAAATGCATAGCTTTATCAGAAATTGGTTTAAAGAAAATTTTTCAGATCAAGTAGCTGAAAAAATAAGGTTACTTTATGGAGGCAGTGTTAAACCTGTTAATATAAAAGAGCTGATAAGCAATGAAAATATTGACGGTGCTTTAGTTGGAGGAGCTTCACTTAAAGCTCAAGATTTTACAGAAATAATTAAAAACTCTTCCTTAACATAAATACTAGTTGAGAAAAAAATGATTTATGATAAGCTGATATAAGATAAGGAATTTATGTATAAAATAGTTTTAATTCTTCACATTGTTGTTGCTATTAGTTTAATTGGTATGATTTTAGTCCAAAGAGGACGGAGCGGTGGTTTAGTTGAAGCTTTAGGTGGCGTGGAATCTATCTTTGGGACAAAAACAAGTTCATTGCTAGTTAAGCTTACTGTGATTTTTACAGTTATATTTTTTCTAACCTCTATTTCTTTAGCTTATCTTTATAAGCAAAAAGCTCAAAAGCAAGATAAGTCTTTGTTGGAGGTAGAACAACAAGTAGATGAAAAAGCAGAATAGCCTATCTAATTACAATCTTGACAGAATAAAAAGCATATGTTAAAGTTAAAAAGAATGAGAATTGTTCTTGCTATCCTTTTTATTTTCTTGCCTTTATCATTTTCTCAAGCTGAAGATTTAACTAAACAACAAGCTCAGGATTACAGAGAAAAAGGTTATCGACTTCAGTCAAGAGGAGATTTAAGCGGGGCTTTATCTTTTTATCAAAAAGCCGTAGGACTAGATTCTGACTATGTTCAAGCTTACAATGATTTAGGGGTAATTTATGAGATGAGAGGGCAATTAAATGAAGCAGAAAGATCCTACCAGGCAGCCTTAGAGATAAATTCTAACTTTATGCCGGCTCATACTAATTTAGCTTTGCTCTATGAGAAAAAAAATGATATCAGAAAAGCTACATATCATTGGAAACAGAGATATCTTAAAGGTAAAAAAGGAGATTATTGGCAAGAAGTAGCTAGGCAGCACTTACTTAAATTAGGTACTTATCCTCAGGTAAGAAAAGAGATGATGGAAGAAAAAGCAGCCGATCTTTCTAGAGAGCTTGTCTATCAAAGAGAACAAGAAAGATTAGAGACAATTGAAGAAGCTAAACTACATTTTAAATTAGGCCAAAGAGCTTTTGAAGAAAGAGATTATGAAACTGCAATAGAAGAATTAAATAAAGTTATTTCTTTAAGGCCCAGCGATTTAAAACTTCAAGAAGAAGCAAAAAAAATAATGGAAAAATCTAAAAATTTCCATCTAAGGCAGAGTGCCCTTGTTAATACAAAGGATGCATTGGAATACATTGAAAATAATAATTATTTTTCTGCGGCAGACAGACTAAAAAGTGCGCTTGATTCTGTTTTTCGTATTACCCAAGAAGAGATTTCCCAAACAAGATAAATAATAACCACTCCTTTATTTATAATTTCTAAATATCGATGTCTAATAAAAAGATATATTTAATTGATGGCACTTCATTATGTTATCGTTCTCATTTTGCCATAAAGCTTAGTAATTCATCTGGAGTTCCAACTGGGGCTATATATGGGTTCTACAGAACTTTAAAAAAGCTTATCTTAGAACAAAAAGCTGAATTTATTGGTATATGTTTTGATGTATCAAGGAAAACCCATCGACAGGAAAAATATAAAGATTATAAAATACAAAGGCCGCCGTTACCTGATGAACTTAAGTCCCAATTTCCTATAATTCGCAATTTGATTGAGGCCTTAGGAATAAAAAGTATTGAAAAAGAAAACTATGAAGCTGATGATGTTATTGCATCTTTGTCGCGCCAGGCAGTTAATGACGCCAGAGAAGTGGTTGTAGTGAGCTCAGATAAAGATCTTTATCAACTTTTGGCTGAGGAAGGTGTTTCTGTTTATAATGATCGGGAGCATAAATTTTATCAATCAGAAGATTTTGTTAAAAAATATGGATTCAAGCCTTGTTATATGGCTGATTACCTTTCTTTGCTAGGAGATGCTTCAGATAATATCCCCGGTGCCAAAGGAATTGGTAAGGTTGGGGCTACTAAATTAATTAAAGAATTTGGTAGTATTGATAATATCTTCCAAAATTTAGATAAATTAAGCTCTAAAGAAGCAAAGCGGATAAAAGACAATAAAGAACAAATCATTTTAAGTAAAGAGTTGGCTCAATTGTCAGAACCAAAGTTAAAGATAAAAGTAAGCCAGTTGAAAAGAGGTAAAATTGATAAAGATAAATTGGTTAGCCTTTTTTCTGAATTAGAATTTAAAATACCTAAAGATGAACTTTTTGATCAAAGAGAATCTAATAAAATTAAAGTAAAAAATGGCTCAAAACTTGACCCAGGCAAAATTAAAAAACAATTACCTTTTATATATTTCATTGAAGCTAAAGATATATATATTTACGATTTAGGTAAAGATACTTTATATAAAGAAAAACTAGATAAGTTTAAGGCTGTTTTTGCCGATTCTTCTATAGAGAAGGTAACATTTGAGTTAAAAAATCAAATGGTAAATTATCCTCACCTAGAGGTTAAGGGTAAAACTTTTGATATAAAAATAGCTTCTTACCTAATAGATTCATCGATATCGGATTATAGCCTATCGTCGTTGGTTGCTTTATTCTTAGGTAAGTATTACTCAGAAATTAAATTAGAATCATATCCCTATTTTATTGGAAAACTCTATGAAATATTAAAAAAAAGATTAAGTAAAGATAAATTAGATAAGCTTTTTTTTGATATTGAAATGCCTTTAGTCAGAATACTCTATAAAATGCAAACCCAAGGCATAACTATAAATACCAAGCAATTGGATAAAGTTTTAACAAAAGTAAATAAAAAAATATCCGGAATAAAAAAAGCTGTTTTTAAAGCAGCTAAAAAAGAGTTTAATTTAAATTCTCCTAAGCAGCTTCAAGAGGTGCTTTTTACCGATTTAGGCATTAAACCTCTAAAAAAAACAAAAACCGGTTATTCAACTAGCGAGGAGGTGTTAAAGGCCTTAGCTTCAGATTATTCAATTGCAGAAGATATATTACAGTATAGAGAATTAAGTAAATTAAAAAATACTTACTTACTTCCTTTGATTAAAAAAGTAGAAGAGTTTAGTGATAAGCTTCATGCGCAATTTAATCAGACTGGCACCCAAACTGGACGCCTTTCTTCTTCTTCGCCGAATCTACAAAGTATTCCGGTAAAGGGAGAGTTTTCGTCTCAGTTGAGGAGGGCTTTTATTCCTTCAGATAAAGACGGTCTTATAGTTTGTGGAGATTATTCCCAAATTGAGCTAAGAATATTAGCTCATATATCTCAAGATAAAAATTTAGTTGAAGCTTTTCGTAAAGG
>JAIPHQ010000048.1 GCA_021735115.1 Candidatus Omnitrophota bacterium | reverse complement strand
GGGTAAATATAAATGCATCTCCTTTTAAAATCGCTGATTTAAAAAGGTTACATGAGGTTGGTATAGGAACCTACCAAGTTTTTCAAGAAACTTATCATCCTGATACATATAAAATACTGCATCCAAAAGGTACAATTAAGGGCAATTATGATTGGCGCCTTTATTGTATGCATCGAGCTTTTGAAGCAGGCATTGACGATGTTGGTATTGGGGCTCTTTTTGGGCTATATGATTGGAAGTTTGAAGTGATGGGATTAGTTGCTCATGCTCATGAGTTGGAAGGCAAATTCGGAATTGGGCCACATACAATTTCATTTCCTCGCCTTGAGCCGGCTGATAATTCACCCTATACTCAGGATTCGAAATTTAAAGTTAATGATCAGGATTTTAAAAAATTAATTACTATTATTAGATTAGCAGTTCCTTACACGGGAATGATCATTACTGCTAGAGAAACTCCTGAAATTAGAGAAAATTCTTTATGTTTGGGGGTTACTCAAACTGATGCTTCTTCTCGGATTGGAATTGGTGGCTATAGTAAAATTACTCAAACTCAGGAAAGTAACCGGCAGCAGTTTTTATTGGGGGATACAAGGAGCCTAGATGAAATAGTTAGAAAGTTTTCAGAAATGGGATTTATAACTTCATTTTGTACTGCTGGATATCGTTGTGGCAGAACCGGTAAATGCATTATGGATTTATTAAAGAAAGGAGAAGAAGGAAAGTTTTGTAAGCTTAATGCAGTTTTAACCTTTCGCGAGTGGCTTGATGATTTTGCAACTCCAGCAACTAAAAGGGCAGGGGAATTAGTTATAAAAAAGGAGATTCAAGAAGTAAAAATAAAAAATCCAAAAATATACGAGCAATTTATTAATTTTTATGATAGGATAAAAAATGGAGAGAGGGACCTCTACTTTTGACGTTCCGAAGGACGAAAGACGATAGACGAAAGCTTGCCTGCCGGCAGGCAGGGACGAAACAAGATGGAAGAAAATATAAAAGAAAAATTTAATCAAGTTGCAAAACGAGTAGCCAATGAATTTGGAGTGGTTATCCACTTAGCAGAGATTCATGGCAAACGCTGGTCTTATATCGGTGGCGATGATATCCCGGAAGATTTAGCTTTTGATACCCATTGTTTGAAAATATCTGATACAATCGGAACAATTGTTTATGGTTGGTCAATTTTAGACAAAAAAAGAGAAAAAGATCTTCTCGAATACTGCCAAAAAGAACTTATTTTTTCCCCATAACTATTTTCCACCTTCGCAGTGGGAAAATTAGTAACTTTTCAAATCCTTGTAATTTTTAGGCTTTATTCTATAATAAAATCTTAAAGAGAATGATTATGAAACAGAGAAAAATCAATAATATTGATACTCCAATTTCTCCGGTTACTTTGGGCACCTGGGCTTTTGGCGGTGACATTTGGTGGGGCCCCCAAGAAGATAAAAATTCTGTAGAAGTCCTAGATTTAGCTCTTAAAAGAGGAATTACAATGATAGACACCGCTCCGGTCTATGGGCGGGGGCGTTCTGAACGAGTTATTGGAGATTTTTTAAGAAAACATAAATTAAGAGTTAAGGTAGCAGTAGCTACTAAATTAGGTCTTGATTGGCAAGGCTCTGACATCTTACATAATTTAGATAAAAAAAGGATGCTTAAAGAAGTTGATCTCTCACGCAGCCGTCTGCAAACTGATTATTTTGATCTTTATCAAGTCCATTGGCCGGACCCTGATACTCCAATTGCCGAAACTGCTGAAACCATGCATAAGTTAAAACAAAAGGGAATAACTAAAGCGGTAGGGGTAAGCAATTATTCAGTAGATCAGATGTCAGAATTCATGAAATATTGCCCGCTTGATTGTTTGCAGCCTGAGTATAGCATGTTTGTGCGTGATATTGAGTCAGATGTTGTTCCTTTTTGTCAAAAAAATAATATCGCAATTATAAGTTATGCTCCTTTATATAGCGGGTTACTTACCGGTAAGTTTTTTTTAAAAGAATCAACTATTCCTAGCGATAGAAATCGAAAATTAAAATCATTCCATTTTACTGAACCTTATTTTTCCATAAATAAAGAAACCTTAGAAGAATTAGAAAGTATTGCGTCCGGTTATCAAAAAACTCTTACCCAACTTGTGATAAACTGGAACTTTTCTCAAGGTGGGATAACTTCAAGTATTGTTGGTTCACGAAAACCTGATCAATTGTTAGAAAACTTAGAGAGTGCCAATTTTAATCTATCGGAAAACGATTTAGATAAGATAAAATATATTCTCAATCAAAGAATTAAAAAAATTGAAGCCCAAACAAAATAAAATGGCAAAAATTAACAAAAAAAAGACTATTCTTGTTACTGGAGCTACTGGTTTTATTGGCAGGCACCTTATAAGCCGGCTTATTGGCTTAGATCAATATTCTATTGTTGCTATTAGTCGCTTTCCAGAAAGAACTAGCAAAATCAAAAAGAAAATAAAATTAATAAAAGCTGATATAACCAAAGAGAAAGATTTAGAAAAATTAACTAAAATTCCTATAGATATTATTATTCATTGTGCAGCCTGTGTAGAAGGAAAAAAGAAAAAAAATCTTGATAAAACAAATATTTTTGGAACTGAAAATATTTGTAAACTTGGGGTTGAACTTGGCATAGAGCGGTTTATCTATTTAAGCTCGGTAGCTGTTGTAAGCGGGAATAAAGAGTTACCTTTGACCGAAGAGTTACCTCACTCTGCAACTAATGCTTATGGGCATTCAAAGTTAGAAGCAGAAAAAAAAGTTTTAGTATACCGAAGAAAAGGCCTACCAGTAATTATTTTAAGGCCTCCTATGGTTTACGGTGAAGATGAACCTCATGCTTTTCCGTTTTTACTTAAATTATTAAGGTGGAGGATGGTCCCTCTGTTTGAAGGCGGTAAATATAAGCTTCATCTGGCTTATGTTGAAAATGTAGTAGAAGCAATAATTTTTGCTTTAGAAAGTGATGCTATGTTTGAAAGCTCATTTTTTGTAGCTGATGATGAAGTATTAAACATAGAACAGGTGTTTAAGAAAATGGCTGAAGGTATTGGAGTAAAACCTCCTTTATTCATTCCCTCTTTTCTAACATATTTTTTCTGTCGAATTCCTTTTTTCGGTAAACGTTTTAGTTTTTTTCTTAAAGATAGAGCTTATAGTACCGAAAAAATTAAATCTTTAGGGTTCAGGCCTCCCTATAAAGCTAAGGATGCTTTAGTTAAAAGTAGTCGAGTTTGTTTTAAAAAAATAAAGCCAACCAACTAAAGCTTGCAAAATATTATTTTTTTGATATATTTGTCCTGTGATTAAATTAATGAAAGAAAAAATTGTTTACTTAAGTTGTATTTTTATCTTATTATCTACTGGTTGTATTCCAGTTTTAATTGGAGCTGGAGCTGCCGGCGGATATGCTTTAAGCAATGATGCAGCAGAAGGAAAAATTTCAACTGAGTATCGAGTTCTTTGGGATCTTTGCCTAGATACGCTAGAGGAAAAGGAAGCTGAAATTTTAGTTATAAATCAAGCCAGAGGATACATTAAAGCTGTGGTTTCTGAACATGCAGTAACTTTTAGGATAAATAGTATAGATACAGATTACCAAAGACTAAAAATAGCCGCCCGCCGCAGCTATATGCCTAAGCCTCAATTTGCTCAAAAAATATTTTTTGAAATAGTTGAACAGCTACAGTGAAGAAATTTTTATTAATAATATTTTTTTTCTTATCAGCTTGTAATCCTGCCGATTATTCTGAAATTAAAGTAAAAAAAGTTGTAGACGGAGATACAATAATTCTTTCAACTGGAGAGCATCTTCGCTATATCGGTATTGACACTCCAGAATCAAGAATCAAAAAAGGGGCTCAATTTGTTTATGACCCTCAACCTTTTGCTCGTGAAGCTACTCAATTTAACAAAAAGTTAGTTGAAGGAAAGACTATTAGAGTCGAATTTGATATTGATAAAAAAGACCGTTATGGGCGGCTGCTTGGTTATTGTTTTATCAATGATAATTTTGTAAATAAAGAGTTACTAGAAAAAGGATATGCTACCTTGTATACTTATCCGCCTAACGTTAAATATGTTGAGGTATTAGCTAAAGCTCAAAAACAAGCCCGCCAAAGCAATAGAGGGATGTGGGGAGTGTATCAGGCAATCAGCCCCCAACAAGCGCATCGGTTTATAAATCAAATTCGTACAGTTAAAGGAAAAGTTCTTACTACTTATCAATCTAATAAGTGTACTTATCTAAATTTTGGTCCGGATTACAAGACCGATTTTACTGTAGTGATTTTTAATAATACCTTAGATTACTTTCATCAAAATGGTATAAATCCGGCTGATTTTTATCGGGGTAAAACTATTGAAGTTTCGGGAAGAATCAGAGAATACAATGGCCCGGAAATAATTATAAATAGCCCAGAAGAAATAAGAGTCATAGAGAAAGAGTAGCCTTCCTACTATTATAAAATGAAAAAAATATTTATATCTTTATTTTTAGTGGTTGCAATAGTTTTTTTAGCTAGAAATATGATAGCGAAAGAATCTTTAAAGTATTATCTAAATTATAATTTTAAAATTGAAGCCTCTTTTGAAAAAGTTAATATCGGGCTTAAAAAGATTATTATAGATAAAGCTAATTTAGTTAAGGATAATTTTCAGTTTAAGGCAAAGAATATTGAAGCCAGGTATGAGGTTAACTTTCCCTTTTGGTTAAGTCTGGATTCTTTAAGAATCGTTGATGCTCAAATTAAGGATCAACAGCTTGGCAGTTTAAATTTTGACTTTATTCCTTATGACGATTACCATCAGTTTTTTGGAAATAATTTATTGTTTAAAGGTAAAGAAATAGGAAATTTTAGTTTATCTATTAAGTTAGAAGAAAATAAATTATATTTTTATAATCTGGAGTCTACTTTTATTGACTCTGCTTTTCTATTGTCAGGTTATCTTAATTTAGGTGATTTTAACAATATTTGTATAGATTTAGTTGTTAAAGACCTAGCTTTATCAGATATAATTTTTTTATTTGGGGATAAAAAGAAAATAAATTTAGAAGGAAAGTTTAGCGGCAAAGGTGACTGTTGTTTTAAGAACAATAAAATATCTTACCTGGATTTAGATATAGATGGCCTAGAAGGAGGAGTAATTAATTTTAAAGAGGAAACTTCTTTAGATTTTTTAAAAAATCGGCTTGATAAAAAGTCTTACCGCTACCTCCTTGACAACTTAAAGAATTACAAATATGATACAGGAAGTATAGGAGCAGAGACAGAGAAAAACAATCTTGTTTTGGAAGCAAATTTTTTCTCAGAAGAATTAGGGAAAAGAAACATAACTATTAAGTTGCATGATGTATTAGTTAAATAATCGCATTTTTAATGGAGGGATAAAACATGAAAAAATTAGGCATGGTTTTAGTCGTACTTATTTTATTTGGTTGCGCGAAGGTGTCAGTTGAAACAAAAAAACCGCTTAAAGTAGATATTAATATGCGCCTAGATGTTTACCAGCACGTTGTAAAGGAAGCAGAATCAATTGAAGATCAAATCTATGGTTCAGATCAACCTCAGATGAATTCGCTTTTTAGTATTGGTATAGTTTATGCAGCAGATAATTTAGAAGATGCTATTAAAAGGAGAAAACAAAGAGCTGCAAAGATCGAAGATTATTTTAATAAAGCTTATATCGGTGAAAGTAGGAATGGATATTTAGAAGTAATAAAAAGTGATGCACCTAGCCAGGTAAAAGAAATTATATCTGGAGAGAATAAGGACCGTAAGATTATCTATGAAAATACTGCAAAAAAGAATGATGCTAAACTTTCTGCAGTGGAAAAGATATTTTTTAAAGATCATTACAAACGCGCCTCTTCAGGCTGGTATTTTAAAATTTACGATTCAGGCAAAGGAGAATACACCTGGCAGAGAAAATAAATCCTTAAAAAATCTAATTTTTAAGGTATAATTGTAGTTTATGGCAGAGGATAAATTAACAAAAATTATTTCTTTATGTAAGCGCCGGGGCTTTATTTTTGGTGGTTCTCAGATTTATGGAGGATTATCCAGTATTTGGGATTATGGCCCGCTTGGAGTTAGTTTAAAGAAAAAAATCAAAGATATTTGGT
>JAIPHQ010000047.1 GCA_021735115.1 Candidatus Omnitrophota bacterium | reverse complement strand
AATTTATTTATCTTTTTCAATATCCTCTTTTCCAACCCATCTAAATATTTATCACAATTTGCCAAATCAATTCTGCCGATTAATGCTTTTTTTGCTAACAAAAGAGCTTGGTCAGCAGTTCCGCCAATACCAACTCCAACAAAAAAAGGCGGGCAACTTTCCGGGCCAGCTTGCTTTATACAATCTAGGATAAAATCTTCAATTTCAACAATATCAGCTGTAGGGTTAAACATCTTTAGCTGCGTTTTATTTTCACTACCAAAACCTTTCGGAAAAAGAGTCACTTTTATTCCTTTGACTTTTGGCAAAAATTGGATATGAGTAATAATCCCCTCATACTTGGGTTTTTTCCGTAATAAAGGGTCTACCATTGAACGGCGTAAATAGCCCTTTTGATAATAGTTGATAACTTCCTTTTTAATTTTATTAAACAAAGAATAAGTTATCTTTTGGCTCTTACCTGCCTCAATAAATAATATTGGTAAACCGGTATCCTGGCATAAGGCAAGTTTACCCTTTTTAGCAGCTTTTGCATTATCAAGAATCCAGCCTAAAGCTTGTTTGGGCAGTTTTTGCTTTTCATTTTGGAAGGCTTGTTCGGTAACCTTCTTTATGTCATAACGTAAAGAAAAACTGGCTTGTTCTACAAGCTGTTTTATTTTTTTAGAAATATCATCTGGTTTTTTTCTCATTTTATTCCTATTTTTTTATGTAATTGAGACATAATTTTAACAGAAATTGAATTATCTAGGCACTTTTTTTTAAAATCATTTAATTTTTTTTCTAATAAATACTCATAAGGATTTTCTGGTTGCAAGATTAATAATAAATCTGGTTTATTTTTTTTAATTATCTCAATTGCTTTATCTAAATCCTCTATAACAGTATCTTTTCCGATAACTGCCTTAGCAAACAAATTGGCTTTTTTGGCAACTTTAATAAATTTTTGATGCATACCCCAAAAAGGCAGCTGGCCTGTTGACGAAGGAAACTTAAAATCCATCGAAATTAAATCAATCAAATCAACAACCTTAGCTAAATCTTGATACAGAACCCCATTAGTTTCAAGATAAATAATTTTTCCGGATCTTTTTAAGTTAACACCTAAATCTTTTATAAAATCAGCTTGTAGCAACGGTTCTCCCCCGGTTAAAGATAGCGAATGAAAACTACCGAGGCTATCTACTTCCTTTACCACCTGGCCAACCCGCATCAATTCATAATAATTTTGCTTTGTGTCACAAAATTTACAATTTAGATTGCAGCCGAAAAAACGAATAAAAACCTGTTCTTTTTTCTGCCATATTCCTTCGCCTTGAATTGATTTAAATATTTCACTAATTTTTGCTAGTTTCATCTGCCTGCCTTAATATTTATTTTTTAGCAACGGATCTGTTAGTCCCAATTGATTAAATCCATTAATCCGGAAACGGCAACTATCACACCTTTGGCACGGATACTTACTCCCGTTATAGCATGACCAAGTATACTTAAAAGGTACACCTAACCTTAGGCCTAATTGTATTATTTCTTTTTTGTTCTTACTTATTAGCGGATAATGAAGTTTGATTCTTTTTCCGGCTATTCCTAAATTAACCGCTTGATTAAATTTTTCTAAAAAGTTTTTTCGGCAATCTGGATAACCTGAATAATCCTGGGTATGGGCTCCAATAAATATTGCCCTTGCCCCTATAGCTTCAGCAAAAGAAGCTGCATAACTTAAAAAAATTATATTCCGCCCAGGCACATAGGTTGAAGGAATCTTGCCTGTAAATTTTTCTGGTACTTTTTTAGCCGTATCAGTTAAACTTGATTTTGACCAGGGAATTTTAACTGTTACAATCCTGTAACCAACTTTAGCAATTTTTGCTATCTTTTTTGCAGCTTTAATTTCTTTTTTATGCTTTTGCCCATAATCAAAGATTAAAGCCTTAATTGAAAAATTTTTCTGCTTGGCCAAAAATAAAGTAGTTGCTGAGTCTAGCCCTCCAGAAAGAAGGATGATGGCTTTCTCTTTTTTCATATCTATTTTTTATTTGAATAAGTAGCGCAGGAATTATCAGTTTCCCATACCCTAATTTTATCTAATTGACAATTTAAGGGTAGTTGCTTATTTATTTTTTCATATATGTATTGAGCAATTATTTCAGAGCTAGGATTATTAACTTTAAAATATTCTAGGTCATTTAAGCATTTATGGTCTAGTTCTGCGAGAACCAAGCTGGTTATTTTTTTTAACTCTCTAAAATCAATAACCATTCCTAAATCATTGAGTTTTTCTGATTCAACCACCACTTCTACTTTCCAATTATGGCCGTGTAAAGCTTCACAGCTGCCTTTATATTGAGCCAGGTAATGGGCCGAACTAAAACTTTTCAGGATTTTTACTTTATACATTTATTATTTTTATCTCCTTTGCTGCTTTCTTTAAAAATAACTTAGCAAATTTGGTGAAATTTTTTGACTCATCGCTTAAACAAAGCTTTTTATTGCCTTTAACTTTTTCCTTATTAGCTAATTGAAAATGATCTAAAACTTCTTTGGCATGATTTGCCACTTCTTGAGCTGAATCAACGATGGTAACTCCTTTGAGGTATTTGGCAATTTCTTTTTTTAACAAAGGATAATGGGTGCAACCTAAAATTATAGTATCGATTTTCTTCTTTTTAAAATCTCTTAAATACATCTCAACTACTTTTTCGGTAATTTTTCCGCCCACCAAGCCTTCTTCAACTAAAGGAACAAATAAAGGGCAACTTTTTGAAAAAACTTTAATTTTTTTATTTCTTTTCGTAATATTTTTCTGATAAACTTTACTTTCAATAGTTGCTTTTGTCCCAATGATTCCTACCCTACCAGAAGTTACCGCCAAGGCCTTGTCTATGCCTGCTTCTATTACCCCAATAATTGGTATGCGAAAAATATCATTAAGGTAATCAAGAGCTAACGCCGATGAACTGTTGCAAGCAACCACAACCATCTTAACCTTTGCCTGAAGCAAAAAGAGTATATTTTCAACACTAAATTTTTTTATAGTTAATTTAGATTTATTACCATAGGGCACTCTAGCAGTATCACCAAAATAAACAATATTTTCATTAGGCATTAACCTTTGGATTTCACCTAAAACAGTTAAGCCACCGATACCGGAATCAAAAATACCAATTGGTTGGTTTTTTATCATAATCCTAAAATCATTGCAGCAATTTGAAAATAAATAAATACACCACAAACATCAACAATTGTAGTAATCAGCGGGCCACTCATAAGGGCCGGATCTAATTTAAGTTTACGGAAAATCATCGGCAAAGCTGCCCCAATCATCGCAGAAAATAAAACTGTAATCCCCATGGAAACACCTACAGACACACCTAAAGCCCATTGATTGCCTTCTTGTAATAAAACCCGGGCTATGCCCACCAGAGCTAAAATAAGGCCGATAGATAGCCCTAACAAGGATTCGCGAAAAATAACTCTAAAAAAATCTTTTACACTAATATCTTTAATAGTTAATCCGCGAATAATCATCATTGCCGATTGTATGCCAGCATTCCCACCAGTTGCAATTAGAATCGGAAGAAAAAAAGTCAAAGCAATCCATTTCTGAATTAATGGCCCGTAATTTTTTATCACTAAGCTTGAAGTAGATTCTAAAATCACCAAAACAACAAGCCAGAAACTTCTCTTCCAAAGCAAATCAAAAAACCCAGCATCCATATATGGCTTATCAACCGGTAAAACTGCAGCTGTTTTTTCAAAATCTTCGGTGGTCTCTTCTTCCAAAACATCTACCAAGTCATCAAAGGTTACAATACCCAAAAGCTTATTATTATTATCAAGAACCGGTAAAACAATTAAATCATAGCGTTTAAATACATCAGCAGCTTCTTCTTTATCCGTAAAGGCAGAAACAGAGATTACATCCTTTGACATAATCTGGCTAATCTTAGTATTTGGTTGGGCTAAAACTATTTTTTTTAAAGAAACAATACCAATTAATTTTTTGCTGCTACCTAAAACATAACAATGGTAGACAGTTTCTTTATGTAAGCCAACATTCCTGATATGCGTTAAAGCATCCTTAACTGACATTCCTTCAAAAAGCTGAACAAAATCCGGCGTAATTAATCTGCCTACTGAATCATGAGGATAATTAAGGAGTTCAATAGCAACTTGGCGTTTTTGAGCCGATAAAAAATTTATAAACTTTTTTGCCAGCTCTGCTGGAAGCTCATCAAACAACTCAGTACGATCATCTGGAGACATTTCATTAAGAATCTCGGTTATTTCACTAGAATTTAAACCAGTTAAGATCTGCTCTTCTTCTTCTACCGGCAAATGTTCAAAAACATCAACTGCCTTTTCATAAGGCACCAGCCTAAACACAAAAAGTTTGTGAGACGGAAAGGTAAGCTCAGATATTGAATGAGCAATATCTTCAGGATGAAAGGGTAAGATTCCCTTTATTTTCCCGTATTCCTTCTGATCAATTAATTTTGAGATCTCTTTGGCGAGATCAGTCTTTTGATTTTCCATAATATTTTCTCTTTTTGTATTAAAATTATATCATTCCACCCTTAAAAATCAAAACAAAACATCTTTAAGAAAATTAGAAAATATTTAGAGTTGGTGGGAACCACGCGGAACTACAACTATTCCCGATGAATCAACAACGTAACGATGATTATCTTCACTAGCAGAATAGCCAATTTTGGTAGCTTTTGGGATAAAATTAAAACGATCAATTATTGTTTTTTTGATACAACTCGATCCGCCAATTACACTAAAATCCATAATTATAGAATCTTCAATTTTGCACCCCTTTTCGATATAAACGGATCTGCCAATAATCGAATTTTTTATTTTAGCTCCTGAGACCTTACTCCCCTCACAAATTAGGGAATTCTCGAACTCACTGTTAAAGATGCTAGCCGGAGCCGCATTAAAATGAGAAGCATATATGGGCCAAGCAGGATTGTTAAGATCTAACACAGGCCTGCCACCCAAAAGCTCCATATTGGCCTGCCAATAAGAGTTTATTGTGCCTACATCTCTCCAGTAATAATTAGCCTCGTGGGGCTTAAGCATCGGGACCTGATTTTGAGAAAAATCATAAGCAAAAATTCGTGCTTTCTTTTTTACTAAATAGGGCATCATATCTTTACCAAAATCTTCGATCAACCCTTTTTGAGTTTGTTTTTCAAGAACTTGAAGAAAAAAATCTGTGTCAAAAATATAATTTCCCATTGAAGCTAAGATTTTATTTTTTCCGGAAAATTTAGGTTTTTCAGTAAAACCTTTAACTTTAAAACTACTATCTGTATCTAACACACCCAATTGTGACGCTTCGTTAGCTTTCACCGGAATAGCCGAAATTGTAACATTTGATTTTTGATTAATATGAAAATCAATCATTTTTTTAATATCCATACGAAAAATATGATCCCCGCCAAAAACAACAATAAATTTTGGTTTAAAATCATAAATTAAATTAATATTCTGATAGATTGAATCAACTGTACCTTTGTACCAATCTTGCCTCTCTTTGCGGCGCATTTGTGGAGGAACAACTGTTACAAAATGCTCGGGGAGAAAGCCAGCTTTAAGCCAGCTAGTCCTTACATGTTCAATCAATGATTGAGATTTATATTGGACTAATACATATATTGAAAAAATTCCCGAATTTAGTAAATTACTCAAAGTAAAATCAATAATTCTATACTTTCCCCCAAAAGGAACTGAGGGCTTACTTCTTTCGGCAGTCAGAGGATGTAACCGCTCTCCCCTACCTCCAGCTAAAACAAATGCTAATATTCCTTTTTTTTCACGTTTTGGAATTTTCATATTTTTTCTGATATATCTTTTGCTTTAAATAAAGACCACTTAGTAATTAAGGGGCCCAATAATTCGAAAAAAACAGTTGTCCCAACAGTTGCCGTCAAAATCATATCACCCCAACCATTATTTAGATGATGCTTAGCAACTAAAGCACATCCTAAAGCCACTCCCGCCTGTGGCAGTAAGGCCAACCCCATATATTTTTGAATAGCCAAAGATGAACTTGTAATTTTAGCACCAAAAAAAGCACCGATAATTTTACCTAAAATTCTTAAAATAAAAATTGCCCCAATTAAATATATCGCTACCACAAATACACTAAAATTCAATTGA
>JAIPHQ010000046.1 GCA_021735115.1 Candidatus Omnitrophota bacterium | reverse complement strand
TATTTTTAGCTTCTTGGGCAAACTTTGCCAAGATTAATTCTTCTAATTCTTTTTTATCTTTTTTGTTTACTAAAACTTCAAACTCTTTATCCTTTTCTTTGCTCCATTTATCAATTATAGATTCTAACATTTTTGCTATTGCCTCTGGGCTTAAGGATTCTTTTAGTTCACGCTTTAAAATACTATCAAAGATAGAAATAAGTTTTTCTCTCACCGAAAGAATTACATTCCGTGCAGCTTGCTTTATAGAACCTTTTGCGTTTTCTTGAAGCTTTTGAGCGTCTTTTCCTGCTTCTTCTTTAATTTTTTGGGCTTGATCCTTTGCTTTTTTAACTATTTCCTTTCCTTTGGTATGAGCATCCTTTATTATTTGCTCTGATTGTTGCTGAGCTTGGTCAACGCCTTCTTTTTTAATTTTTTCGATTAAACTCTCTAATTTAACATCCATATATTTCCTCCGAGTTTTTATTTTAGATTAAAATTATAGGACTTTGTAATAAAAATGCAAATTATTTTAAAATCTGCTTTTAAGTTAAATTATCTGCAAAAAACCATAGCGTCATTGCGAGTCCTTGACAACCGTGCTATTAAAGAGCTTTTTTGTCAAGGGCGAAGCAATCTCTATTACACCTGTTAGAGATTGCTTCGTCGCTTCCGCTCCTCGCAATGACAGGTAAAGCTTACTTTAAATTAATTCAAAAAGCACTTTTTACTAAACTTTCTGCAGCTTTGCGAGGATTGTCACTTTTGACAATGGGCCGGCCCACCACAAAATAATCAGAACCAGCTTTAACTGCATCTACTAAATTAGCAACTCTTTTTTGATCGTCAGAAGTTATATTTTTTTTAGCCTGTTGGCCAGCAAATCTTATTCCAGGAGTTACAGCAAGCAACCCTGTCTCTTGCTTGATCGCTTTTGCTTCCCAGACACTACAGACTATCCCCTGAATTCCTGCTTTTTTCCCTTGTTGGGCTAAATTTAAAATTTGATCGAAAGAAGCTTCTTTCGAAGTCAACTCTGTAACTCCAAAAATTAAAGGAGCTCTTTTGTTTTTTTCTTTAGCATATTTGAAAACTTTTTCAGTTAATATCGATATACTGTCTCGGCCAGCTTTTAGATGTACAGTAAAGGCCCAAATATCTAAATCTATAAATGCTTTAGCTGTCTCGGCCATAGTATTTGGAATATCGTAAAGTTTAAAATCCAAAAAAACCTCTGCGCCTTTTTCGCGAACCCAGCCGATAGCATCGGGGCCGAATCTAGTATAGGCCACAGGCCCTATTTTAAATTTTTCCACCTTAACCGAAAGCTTATCAATTATCTGCTTTATCTTAATTTCAGAATCTAAATCTAGAGCAACAACTAATCTGGGCCATAAGTTATCCATTAAAACTTCTCCTTAAATCTGTTAAATTTTTCATTTTATTTTTTTTCATATATTTTTTTATCTCTGCTAAAATACTTTCTGCTGCATTTGGATAAGTTAAATTTATAGTTCCTAAGCTTATTGCAGTTGACCCGGCAAGAAAAAATTCTATTGCATCCTTGTAATTTGTAATTCCTCCGCCGCCAATTACAGGGATATCAATAGAATTCGCCACCTGCCAGACTCTATACAAACTCATCGGTTTTATCGCCGGACCTGAGTAACCTCCACTAATATTTCCTAAATACGATTTTTTTGCTTCTATATCAATAGCTAAAGAAAAATAAGTGTTTACCATCGAAATAGCATCAGCTCCAGCATCTCTAACCACTTTAGCTATCTCTACAATATCGGTTACCTCCGGAGTAATTTTTGCAATTAAGGGTTTTTTTGTTAATTTTCTTAAATTCTTGATGAGGTTAAAGGTTAATTTTTGGCTTTGAGAAATTAATTTTTTCTTACCCAGATTAGGACAAGATAGATTGAGTTCAAAGGCATCAACCTTTTTTTGTTTATCTAGTTTTTTTACTAATTGCTTATATTCTTTTTCAGAAAAACCTCCTAAACTTATGATATGTTTAGTCTTCAATTTTCCTAAAGCAGGAAGCTTTTCTTTAATAAAAGAATCAACCCCGGGATTGGCTAGCCCTATTGAATTAATCACCCCACAATTAGTTTCATAAATCCTAGGGGGAGGATTACCTTCTTTAGGATCAACTGTAATTGTTTTTGAAACTACAGCACCAATCGAGGAAAAATCTACCAGACCTTTTAGTTCATCTCCAAAGCCAAAAGTACCAGAAGCACAAATGATCGGATTTTTTAATTTCAGTTTACCAATATTAATTGCTAAATCCATCTTTTTATTCTATTCTATAACCTCTTAATTTTCAAATGATATAAATTATTTACCAGAAATCATTCTTAAGGCAATAATTAATAAAAATATACCAAAACACCTCTTTAAAACTAAATCTGGTATTTTATCAACAAACCTTGCTCCTAAATAGCCTCCGATAAAAAATCCTACACACATTAAAGCTGCTACTTTTATCTTTACGTTACCAGCCTGATAATATTTAATAGCAGCAAGTAAACCAATCGGGGGAATCATCATCGCAAGAGTCGTTCCTTGGGCTTGATGCTGGCTATAACCTGCTAGATAAACTAATGCGGGAATCATTACAGATCCACCCCCTATTCCTAAAAATCCACTAAAAATACCTGCCCCAAGCCCTAAGGTTATATATAAATACCACATATTTCCTCCTAAAATCAATATATCTCTTCTAGACTAAATACTGGCCCATCTTGGCATACTTTTTTATACCCAGCCTTAGTAGGAATAACACAGGCGCAACAGACTCCGACCCCACACCCCATAAACTGTTCAAAAGAAAGCTGTGTGCTCACATTTTTGTATTTTTTCACAATTTTACTTATTTGATAAAACATATCTTTGGGACCGCAAGCATAAATGTTAGTCCTAAGTCCTAAGTCATAAGTCATAAGTTGCTCTTTTAATAAATCGGTGACGAAGCCTTTTTTGCCTTTTGAACCATCTTCGCTAGCTATCTTAACTTGGAACCCTAAATTCTTAAACTCTTTTTCACAAACAATTTTTTTTCCATCTTTTGCCCCCAGCAATATTATATTGTCTGACGTTGGACGTTGGACGTTGGACGTTGGACGTTGGACGTTGGACGTTGGACTTTTTACCAGCTTCTGCGCCAAAAACAGTAGAGGAGCAACCCCAATTCCTCCAGCAACCAGAATTAAATTTTCTCCATTTTTTACCTTGAATCCATTTCCTAGCGGCCCAATAACATCTAGCTGATCATTTTTTTTCTTTTTAGCTAAGACCTTTGTGCCCCGCCCCCTTACTTTAAAAAGTATATAGATTAAGTTATTTTTGATTTTATGAATACTCAAGGGCCTGCGTAATATTGTTGATTTTAATTTTAAATGAAGAAAATTACCGGGTTGAGCAACCCTTGCGATATGGCTTGACTGGAAACTAAGCAAAAAAACATCATTTTTTAGCTTTTTAACCTCTTTTATCTCTACTTTTAATTGTTTTACTTTTGCCTGCATCGCCTTATTCTATCAGAAATTAATACTTTCTCAATTCTTTTACCCTTCTCAAAAGGGGACGTTTCCCTCGTTTATAACTCATTCTTCTATAATGACTTACAACAAGGTATTTTTCGGGAAATGTCCTCTTTGTCATCTGTCAATTTGGCTTTAAGCAGCCCTCTCACTGAGTTGCCAATGTATATTTTATCTGCCTCTTTTAAATCTTTTAGATAAAGTTTTTTTTCAAAGGCCTTCTTTTTTTTAATTAAATATTTTCTCAAAACTCCTCCTAGAAGTCCGCAGGAAATAGGCGGAGTAAAAAGCTTTTTCTTTTTTTCTAAAAATACATTTGTGATTGTCCCTTCTGTAATCTCTTCAAATTTGTTTAAAAAAATCGTTTCAAAAAAACCTTCTTTTTCGGCCTTTTTCCTCTCCTGCTCATAAAAATATCGATTAGTTGTTTTATGATAAAGAAAAATATCATCGGGATTAATTTTTTGAGAATTTATTTTAACCTTGACTGGTTGCCGTTTTTTTTCTAGATTTGTCACAAAAGAATTAACTTTACCCTTTGAATCAACTAAAAGCCTGATTTTGATATCTTTCTTTTTGCCTTTTACTTTCTTTTCTAACTCTTTTTTTATCTTGTCTTGATAAAAAGGAAAGGAAAAATAAGCAGAAGATTTTTTAAGCCTGATTAGATGTAAATCAAGCAGCCAAAACCCTTTATCTTTAGACCAGAGTATTGTTTCAATTAGCTTTGGAAAAAAATTAGTTTTTGTAAAAAAATCAGCTTTAAGTAAAGCCTCTCTGTACTCTGATTCTTTTTGCGAGTCATACAAAATTCCTCCGCCAATACCTAATTGGCCTTTATTTTCTTTAATATGAGCAGTTCTTATCGCCACATTAAAACAAAATTGTTTTTTGGGATTGATATACCCGATCGCACCAGTATAGATTCCTCGTGATTCTTTTTCTAATTTTTTAATTATCTTCATGGTCTCTATCTTAGGCGCTCCGATAACTGAGCCACAAGGGAAAAGAGCCGAAAATACATCTTTTAACTTTTTATTTTTGTCTAACCTTGCTTCAATGGTAGAAGTCATCTGGTAAAGAGTTTTGTATTTTTCTACACTAAAAAGTTTAGGAACCGTTACCTTAGTTGAAATTCTGCCTAAATCATTTCTTAAGAGATCAGTAATCATAACATTTTCTGCTTTGTTTTTTTTACTTTTAGCAAGTTGCCTTTTTTTATTTTTATCTTTACTGTTGGTTGCCCCGCGCGAAATAGTTCCTTTCATTGGCCGAGTTATAATTTTTTTCCCATCGCCTCTAACAAAGAGTTCCGGAGAAAAAGAAAGAAAAAAATTTTTTTGATCAGTCTGCACCAAAGCTGCATATGGAGTAGGCTGGTTATTACGCAAATATCTATAAAGCTCTACCGGGTCTCCTTTAAAATCAAAATTTATTTTAAAGGTAAAATTAACTTGATAGCTAAATCCTTCTTTTAGAAAATATTTAATTTCTTCTATTTTGTCTTTGTACGCTTTTTTGCTAATATTCGTTTTTAAATTCTTTACAAAAAAACTTCTTTTTGTTGAATAATTGCTGCTTTTAAGTTTAATTTTTTTGGGAGCTTTTGTAACTATCAGCCAGGCAAGTGGTAAATTATTTTTTTCTTTTATATTTTTTAAACTATCTTCTAGACAATAACCAAACTCATAACAAAAATAACCTGCCAGCCAAAATCCTTTTTTTAGGTAACTTTCTATCTTTTTAAAAAATAAATCAGGTGAATCATTATAATTAAACCTTAAAACATCGACAGGATTTGAAAAAAGTAGTGATTCTTTATTTTCCTGATTTTTTTTAGTTGTATCTAAAAAAACATAAGGAGGATTTAACTGAGATAAGTCTTGAAAAGTTAACGAAAAAAGGCTCATTATTTTTTATAGTTTACATAAAAACCCAATACTGGCTTATCTTATTTTTGTTAACTGCGGGAGTTGAAAAAATTATTGTTGGCAATTAGGGCAAAAACAAGTTCCTCTTCCTGCTATAGTTATTTTTTTAAGTGGCTTCTTACAAATTGGACATGGCTGATTTTTTTTACCATAAACTTTAAGCCTTTTTTCCATGCCTCCAGCTTGGCCCTCTAAGTTTCTGTAAGAATCAACCGAAGAGCCTCTATATTCTATCGCCTCAGTTAATACTGCCTTCAATTTTTCATAAAGCTTATCCCTTTCTTGGGCGGTTAAGCTCTTTGCAATTCGGCGCGGATCAATTTTAGCTAAAAATAAAGCTTCTTGAGCATAAATGTTTCCAACCCCAGCAATAAAATTTTGATTCATAATTAAGGCTTTGATATTCCCTTTTCTGCCCTCTAGTTTTTCTCCGAATTGCTTGGGGGTTAAGTGAAAGATTTCTGGGCCTAATCTTTTTAAAAATTCTAGGTCTTTATAGCCTTTCCTTAGGCTTAACTGCCCGAGAAGTCTTGAATCCATATAATTGAGAAACTGGCCATCTGACAACTCAAAAACAACTCTTGCTTTTTCTTCTATCTTTCCATATTTAAACCAGCCAGTTATTCTTAAATGAATAATTAAAAACTTATCTTTTTTTAATTCAATAATAAGAAGCTTTCCTTTTCTTATTATTTTTTCAATTTTTTCGTCAATAATTTTCTTTTTAAATTCAGATAGTGTTGGTTCTTTAATAACTT
>JAIPHQ010000045.1 GCA_021735115.1 Candidatus Omnitrophota bacterium | reverse complement strand
ATGGATTGTATTTACCGTTTTTGCAGGCAAAAGGTGTAATCTTAAAGCATGCAACTTTGATGGGGGCAAATCTAGAAAGCGCCCAATTGGAAAAATCAGATTTGCGCTATACAAAATTATCCAGGGCAAAGTTAACCAAAGCTAATTTGATTGATGCTGATTTAAGGTTAGCGGATTTGAATTTAGCTACTTTGATTTCCACTAATTTAACTGGTACAGATTTTGAAGCTTCTGATCTTGAATATACAAATATGCAAAATGCAAGCTTGAGGGGGGTAAAAAATTTACAATGGGCTAGATTCATAAAAACCGTAAATTTTCAATTTGCTAAAATAAGTGATGTTGAAAAAGAAATTATCAGATTAGCCTTATGGTCTGAGGAAACTAAAAAAAGAAGATTATTTGGGGGAAGTGGGTAATATGAGTCAAACAACTACAAAATCTATTTCTGAATTTATAGAAAGCTTAAAAGAAAATGCTCCAGATTTTAATTTTGATATTCGGCATATATTTAATATGGGAAAGGAATATAAGAATCATGGGGTAGAAATAGATGAAGATTTTCAACTGTATCAGATTACAGTTTGTAATTTTGTAGGTTCTTATCGGTCAATATCTAAAAATGCTAAGAGAGCAGCAGCAATTTTAGAACCTAAGCAAATAATTGTTTACAAAGAGGGCGAGATGACAGCCGTAGACTATCTTCCTTTTACTAAAGAGTTTATTGAGCAAAGTTTGCCTGAAGATAAAGAATTTGCAGTAGGGTTAGCTAAAGCTTGCCAGAATATAATACGTTTGATAAAAGCTTCTCTTTAGGCAAGATGTTAAATTAATTTCCAACAAGGAGGAAAAGATGCAAGAAGACAGTGTAAAAATTGCAATATCAAGTGGAAAAGGCGGAACTGGCAAAACTTTTATTGCTACTAATTTAGCAAAAGTATTAACTAAAAAGCAAGATAAAATTCGCTACCTAGATTGTGATGTAGAGGAACCTAACGGGCATCTTTTTCTTAATCCGGAGATTAAAAAAGAAGAAGACATTACCTTAATTGCTCCGGTTGAAGTAGATGAGCAAAAGTGCATTTCCTGTGGCAGGTGTGCGGAGGTATGTAATTATAATGCTATTGCTATGGTCAAAGGAAAAGTTCTTATATTTAAAGAGTTGTGCCATGTTTGTGGTGGTTGTACGATTGCTTGTCCGGTTGATGCAATTGTTGAAAAGGAAAGAAAGATTGGAGTTATCAAGGAAGGAACCAGCAAAGGTATAGATACCTATTATGCACTCTTGGAAACTGCTGAAGGGGGAATGTCACCGCGTTTGGTTCAAAGGGTTAAAGAAAAAATAGATAAAGGGATAAATGTTTTAGATTCATCACCGGGGACAAGTTGTCCTGTGGTTGAAACTGTAAAAGATGTTGATTTATGTATTTTGGTAACAGACCCAACCCCTTTTGGGATAAATGATCTAAAACTTTCTGTAGATATGGCCAGAAAAGTAGGCCAGGAGCCGGTGATAGTAGTTAATAGAGCAGAATATCAGGATACAGCCTTGAAAGATTATTGCCAAGAAGAAAAGTTAGATATTATTGCTGAAATTCCTGATAAAAGAAAAATAGCAGAAAGTTATTCAAGAGGAGAATTAGCAGTTGAACAATTTCCAGAGATAGAAGAAATTTTTACTAAATTAGCTGATAAAGTATTGAGTTTGGCAAGAGAAGAAAGAAAAGTAAGGGAAGTTAAGGAAGAAAAAATAGAAGAAGTAGGGGCTCCTGAGAAAGCAAAAAAATATGGTAGTGCCGGGGCAAAAAAACCCAAAGAGTTTGTGGTTATAAGCGGAAAAGGCGGAACCGGCAAGACTTCTTTGACAGCTTCTTTTGCTGCTTTAGCTGATTCTCCGGTTATCTCTGATTGTGATGTTGACGCGGCTGATCTGCATTTAGTTTTGTCTCCTAAGGTAAAAGAGAGAGGCTTTTTCAGTGGAGGGGTAGAGGCAGAAATCGATCAAGGTAGGTGTACTCAATGCGGCAGATGTAAAGAAGTCTGTAAATTTTCTGCAGTTTTGGAGTATGAAAAAGAAGGCAAAAAAATTTATGAAATTGATAAATTAGCTTGTGAAGGCTGTGGAGTATGTGAATTAGTATGTAAAGATAATGCGATAAAAACTAAGCCTTCTGTAAATGGCCAATGGTTTGTCTCTGAAACCCGGCATGGGCCAATGAGCCATGCTAAATTGGGGGTAGCAGAAGAAAATTCTGGGAGATTGGTTACTTTAGTTCGTGACAAAGAAGCTATTGTTGCTGAAAAAAACGGCAGAAATAAAGCTATTATTGATGGGGCTCCCGGTACGGGATGTCCGGTAATATCTTCTGTTACTGGAGTAGATTTTGTCTTGGTAGTTACAGAACCTACTGTATCTGGAGTTCATGACCTAAAGAGAATACTTGAAGTAGTTAATCATTTTGGAGTTAAATCTGGCGTAGTAGTAAATAAATTTGACCTCAATAAAGATTTAACCGAAAAGATAAAAAAAATAGCAGAAAGTTACAGATCAGAATTTATGGGTACTATTCCTTATGGCAAAGAAGTTACAAAAGCCCAAATGCAAAAACTTTCTGTTGTTGAATATATCGAAAGTCCTTTAACTGAAAGCATAAAAAAAGTATGGGAAAAAATTAGACAAAAGATAGAGTGGTAAAATGGATACAATTTTGAGGAGGTATAATGATAAACGTAAGTAAAAATAAATGCGTGGGTTGCGGAATTTGTGAAAGTCAGTGCCCAAGTGGTGCGGTTTTTGTTGATAAACAAATAGGAATTGCTATAATTGATAAAGATAAATGTACTCAGTGTAAACTATGTCTAAAAAATTGCCCTCAAGAAGCAATTCGAGAAATAGGAAACAAGCTTATTATTGCTATTGGCACAGATGATTCAAAAACAATTAAACCCGATGACCATATAGGAATGTCAAAGTATTTTCAAATATGGAAATATTTTGAAGGGAACTTAGATTTTGTTGAAACAAGGGAGAATGCAAAATATAAGGAAGATGAGAGTAAAGCACATGGAGATCCCGGTAAAGCTAAAGCAACTGCTTCTGCTTTAGGCGGTGTGGATGTATTAGTAGGAAAAATGCTAGGGCCTAATATTACCAGGTTAAAGAAAAAATTTGTTCCGGTAATTATAAGAGAGCTGCAAATCAAAGAAGTTAAAGAAATAATTAAAAATAATATTAATGAAATAGCAGAAGAAAAAGAGAAAGAAGATAGAAAGGGATTGGTATTAGCATAACATGACTATAAAAGAAAATTTATTGCGGATTAAAAATGAGATTCCTGATGATGTAGAAATAGTTTTAGCAGCTAAGACGAGGGTAAAGGAGGAAATAGAAGAAGCAATTTCTGCTGGAGCGAAAGTTATCGGGCAAAATTATGTACAGGAAGCAGAAGAAATGTTTGAATCTTTGGGAGAAATGGCAAAAAAGTTAAAGTGGCATATGATTGGTTCGTTGCAAAAAAATAAAATCAATAAGGCTTTAAAAATTTTTGATTGTTTTCAGGCAGTTGATTCTTTTGAGTTAGCTGAAGCAATTAACAAAAGAGCTAAGAGAATCGACAAAAAAGTAGCTATTTTTATTGAAATTAATATTGGTTCTGAATTTACAAAATCAGGAGTTAAGCCTGAATATGAAACTATAAAAAAACTAGCACAAGATATATCAAAATTAAAAAATTTAAAAGTAGAAGGTTTGATGACTATGGGGCCTCGTACTGGAAATCCAGAAAAAATAAGGCCTTATTTTAAAAAAACAAAAGAATTTTTCGATAAACTAAAAGAGGCAAATATAGCCGGTATAAATTTGAGGTATCTTTCGATGGGTATGTCTAATTCATACAAAATAGCTATTGAAGAAGGGGCAAATATGGTACGCTTGGGGACTGTTTTGTTTGGGGAAAGAGATTATGGAAATATTTAAATTTTGCCCTTTATGTAAAGGGTACCTGCGCAGGCAAAAAGTTGACGGGCGCAGGCGGTTGGTTTGCCAAAGGTGTGGCTGGATAAATTATAAAAATCCTTTGCCGGTTGTAGTTTGTGTAGCCAAAAATAAGAAAAATAAAGTATTTGTTGCAAAAAGGAATCTTAGCCCTGGTAAAAATAAATGGGCTTTACCGGGAGGTTTTATTGAAGCAGTTGAAACTTCGGAAGCTGCTTGTTTGCGGGAATTAAAAGAAGAAACAGGCTTACAAGCGAAAATAAAAAGGCTGTTAGGAGTTTATTTTCAGAAAACTCAATACTATGGCCCGCTTCTTGTAGTAGGTTATGAAGTTAAAGTTTTAAAAAATAAGTTTTTGTTGAATGATGAACTTAAAGAAGCAGATTTTTTTTCAAAAAAAGAAATACCTTATATACCTTTTTCATCTCATAGAAAAATGATTGAGGAGGTTTATAAAAATGATGCAAAAATTAAATAGCCTAAATGAAATTTTTCAAGCAGTAGAAAAGTGTACTAAATGCAAGCTTCATAAGTTTAGAAATAAAACTGTTTTTGCCGAAGGAACTAGTAATGCAAAAATAATGGTAATTGGCCTGTCCCCTGGCCAACAAGAGAATAAAACTGGCAAACTATTTATCGGCCCGGCTGGTGATTTTTTAAATGAGTTATTATCTTTAGCCAAAATAGAAAGAGATTCTATTTATATTACTAATATTATCAAGTGTCATGCTCCTACTTATGAGATTGGTAGAGAAGAGATTGCTAGCTGTTTGACTTATTTAGATAAACAACTCAATATAATAAAACCAGATATAATTATCCCTTTAGGTTCGGCCGCATCAGGGTATATTCTAAAAAAGTATAAATTGGGGGAAGAGAAGATTTCAAAAGTTCACGGACAACTTTTTGAAGTGGCTATCGGAGATTTATTTACTCCTAGGCAAAATATTAAAGTTATTCCTATGTTTCATCCAGCAGCAGCCCTTCATAATTCAAGTTTATTGGAATCAATTAAATTTGATTGGAAAGAGTTAGGCCAAAAAATAAGATAAGAACCAGTATAACTTGACAAAAGAGAAAAAATATTGTATATTGAAAATGGGAACCATTTTCAATAAAAGGAGTTTTATGCAAAATAGAAAAGGACAAAGGCAATGGCATCTACAGTTAAGAGGGCAAGGATATCGCCTTACGGTGCCAAGAAGGGCAATATTGTCTCTTTTAAGTAAAACGTCCAAGCATCTTAGTGCAGAAGATATATACATAGCAGTTAGAAGAACTTATCCAGCAATTGGCCTTACTACAGTTTATAGAACGTTAGAAGTTTTAGTGGGGATGGGGATTGTTTCTAAACTTAACTTTGGTGAAGGAAGATCACGTTATGAATTAAGAAATCATGAGCTCCAACAGGCTCAACACCATCATTTAATTTGTAAGGCTTGTAATAAAGTTATTGATTATACAAATTTTATTAAAGAAGAAAAGGAATTAATCGAAAAAACTGAAAAATTTCTAGAAAGTAAATATGGATTCAAGATTGATGAGCACCGTCTTCAATTTTATGGTTTATGTAGTAGGTGTAGAAAAGAAAAAAACAGGCAAAATGGTTAGAATAAAATAAGGAGGTGGTTAATATGCCAGCAGGAAATGGAACAGGACCAGCCGGCTTAGGGCCGATGACAGGAAGAGCCGCAGGTTATTGTGCAGGTTATAACATGCCTGGTTATGTAAATTCAGGAGGAGGTCTTGGCAGAGGTTTTGGCCGCGGCAGAGGTTTTGGCCGTGGTTTTGGCAGAGGCTATGGCTTCCGGGGAGCAGCTTATCCATCCCAAGCTCCTTATTATGGCCAACCTTATCAAGCTCCTTATGGCCCAGCACCAACAGCTAAAGAAGAAGCACAATATCTAAAAGAAGAAGCTCAAGGCCTAAAAGGTGAATTGGAAGCGGTTAATCAGCGGATAAAGGATCTTGAATCGCAAAATAAGAAAAAATAAAATGGTTGATTTTTTAGTCCCGTCTTTTAAGATAAAAAGGCGGGATGTATTTATATTCTTATATTAAGGAGGAAAATTAATGAAGGTAGCGATTTCTACAGATTCTGGTTATGTTTCTCAACATTTTGGTAGGTGTCCGGTTTTTACTTTGGTTGAGTGTGAAGATGAAAAAGTAATAGAAAAAAAAGAAATACCTAATCCGGGCCATCATCCAGGCTACTTGCCTGAATTTTTAAAAAAAGAAGGGGT
>JAIPHQ010000044.1 GCA_021735115.1 Candidatus Omnitrophota bacterium | reverse complement strand
AAGTATCCTATTGTATCTTTAGAAGATGGGTTATATGAAGAAGATTGGCAAGGTTGGCTTAAGCTTACTAGAAAATTGGCTAAAAAAATACAACTTGTTGGAGATGATTTATTTGTAACTAATACTGAGAGGCTAAAGCGAGGCATTGATCAAAATATTGCTAATTCAATTCTGATTAAGGTTAATCAAATTGGTACCCTAACTGAAACTATAGAAGCAATTGATATGGCCCATGCGGCTGGTTATACAGCTGTTATATCACACCGATCTGGTGAGACTGAAGATACTACTATATCTCATCTAGCAGTGGGAACATCAGCTGGCCAGATTAAAACTGGTTCTTTGTCTCGAACTGATAGGGTTGCTAAATATAATGAACTTTTAAGGATCGAAGAGGAATTAGGCAAGAAGGCTGTATATGGTGGAAAAACTTTTAAATATAAAGCGCGCTAAACTTTTAAAATTATTGTTTTTGGGAATAGTAATTTTTACTTTAGTAATGATAGTTTATTTTCCTGATTACTCGAAATTAAAAAACTTAAAAGAAGAAAATCAAAAATTAATCAAAAAGATTGATAATTTAAAGAAGGATATTATAGATTATAAGATTAAAAACAGAAAATTAGAAGAAAATTCTTATTTTTATGAAAAAATTGCTCGGGAAAAGCTAGGGGTTGCCCGGGAAGATGAGATAGTAGTTGACATAGAAGAATAAGCTTGTAAAATACATAAACAATCGCGGGGTGGAGCAGCCAGGTAGCTCGTCAGGCTCATAACCTGAAGGTCAGAGGTTCAAATCCTCTCCCCGCAATTAAAAAAATAAAACCCGAGATTGCCTCGGGTTTATTTTTTTAACCCTGAGCGAGGACGGAAGGCCGAGTCGAAGGGCCTAATTCACAATCCCAGCTTACATATTTGTAGGTTGGGATTTTTTATTAGTTTTTGGATTACCTGCCCTTGCTAACACTGTGCTATAGAGTTTACCCTTGTAGACGTCCTACAAAGGTACACCCTACTTTTTCTTGATAATAATTCAACTCTCGCGGTTAAATAGAAAATTGCGTACTAATAAAAAAATGATATAATTAAAAAAAAGGAGGTAAGATGGAAGGAAGTTTAAATATTGAAAAGTGTTTTAAAGATGCATTAGAGATATATAAACAACATTGGCAGATGTTGGTAGTTTTAAATATTGTTTTGGGCCTTTTAATATTTGCAACGTTAGGTATTATGGCTGGCCCTTTAGTTGCTGGGTATAATTTTGTCTTAATAGAATTGCTTCGTAAGAAAAAAGAAAGAGTTGAAATTTCTGATTTGTTCAAGTTCTTCGATAAATTTTGGCAATTAGTTGGTTTGTTTTTTCTTCAATTGATAATAATATTAGGGGGAACTATATTGTTGATTATTCCAGGAATTGTCTTTTCGATAATGTTGCTATATGTTTTTTATCTTGCTGCAGATAAAGGCCTATCTTCTCAAGAAGCAATAAAGAGGAGTTGGGAGATTGTATCAACTAAAGGATTTTGGCCTAATTTTGCTATTGCTGTCTTAGGTGGAATCATTATGATGCTTGTACAAATGATACCATTCTTAGGTTATATATTGGGTTTTTTTATTTCACCATTTACGGTTTTGCTAATTGCTTCGGCATATATCCAGCAAGTTGACCAAGACCAGGGAGAACTAAATTTACAAACAAACAAAAGAGTGATATAATTTTTTTGTGGCTAATAAATTTATTAAAATTGTACTGACTCTTTCAGTTTTTATAGTTAGTATCTCTTTGTTTTATAAATTTGTTTTAGAACCCTTTCAACAAAAAAATAAATTAGAGCAATGTATCCAAATGCTAGAAAAGCGCCACAGCCAGCGATGGAATAATTCCTGTAGAGCGCTAGGACTTGAAGAAGGATGTGGTCTAGATAAGGATACTGCTACTATTCATCTTAGGGTTTATGAAAACGAAAAAGAAGAGTGTTATAAAAAATATGATTAAAAACTCAGCTAGGGCTATTTCTAAACCTCTTGACTAAAAGTTTGGTTTATGATAATCTAAAATTGCCTGATTTTTAAGGGATTTTAGGGGATTTTAACTAAAAATTAAAGGGGCATAACTCTAAATAATTGCATTAGGTATAAGGCACTTCGCCAAGGAATTTGGCTCAGTGCCATTGAAAATATAGGAATAACACCTAAATATATTCATTTTCAATGGGAGGAAATATGAAAAATAAAATATTTTTGTTGTTAATTGTATCTGTTTTTATTTTAAATGGCTGTGCCGTGGTTTTTCAGAAAGGAAGACGTTCTGATGTAGAGAAAATTGAAACTCTAAAAGAGGAGCTTGAAAGTTTAAGGCATGCAAGAGAAGTTTTAGAAAGACGTCTAGCCACGGAGTTGGAAAACCAAGATGTTCGTTTAGAGATGGCAGAAAAAGGATTGGTAATTACCTTTGTCGCGGAAGTTCTTTTTGATTCCGGTAAGGCAGATATCAAAAAAGACAGTGAAGCAATGTTAGACAAAGTAGCTAGAATTTTGAAAGAAGAAGTTCCGGATAATGAAATTAGTATAGAAGGCCATACTGATAATGTTCCAATTAAACATTCAGGTTGGGATTCAAATTGGGAACTTTCAGCTCAACGTGCTTTGAGTGTTTTATATTATTTGGAAAGCCAAGGAGTTAGCCCAAGTATGCTTTCGGCAAAAGGATATGGCCCTTATAAGCCAGTTGCTTCAAATGATACAGAAAAAGGACGTCAATTAAACCGAAGGGTAGAAGTAGTAATTTTACCTAAGGCAATTACTAAAGTAGGACCAAAAGATACTGAAGAAGTTTATTCAGAGGAGGAACTGAAATGAAGAATAATGTTTGGATAATAAGCTTACTTGTTGGGCTTATGGTGGTGCTAGTTATAGGAGGAGTTTCTCTTTTGGTTAAAGTAAATGCTTTATCGAAAGAATATAAACAAGAAAGTGCAAAAAATATAAGTTTAGAGAAAACTATAGAGGATTTAAAAGAGAAAAATGAGGATCTTCAAGAAAAAGTTAAACAATTAAATGCACAGAATACTTCGTTTAGTGAGACTATAAGTGATTTAGAAAAAGAAAATAAGCAACTTCGTTTAGGTGTTGAGCAGCTTAAGTCAGAAGTTAAAACACCAGAGGAAGATAATCAATCGTTAGAAGAAGATTCTAAAAAAGAAGAATCAGAAGAAGAAAATTCTAAAAAGCAATAGTTTTTTGGGGTTTTATAACTTCGTTTTATAAAAAGGGGGCATGAGCCCCCTTAAATATTATATAGGTAGTTAAAATGAATTCAATAATTCCGCATCATGTTGCAATTATAATGGATGGTAATGGTCGATGGGCTAAAAAAAAAGGATTGCCTAGAACTGAAGGCCATAAACAAGGTTCCAAGAGAGTAAAAGAAATAGCTAGAGAGGCAAAAAAGAAAGGAATAAAAGTTTTAACTCTTTTTGCTTTTTCTACCGAAAATTGGAATAGGCCAAAGTCCGAGATAAAGCATTTATTTAATTATCTCGAGAATTTTTTGACTAATTACAAAGAAGAATTGGTTAAAGACGGCATAAAGCTTAGAATAATTGGATGTAGAGATAAACTTAGCAAAAAAATTCTTAATAAAATTAATGAAGTTGAAAAAGTCACCTTTGATAATGTTAATTTTTTTCTAAATATTGCTATAGATTATGGGGGCCGTTGGGATATAGTTAATGCTACCAGGGCAATTATAAAAGCTGTAAATAATAATTCTTTAAAAGAAGAAAAAATAAGTGAAGAGATATTTAATAATTATCTTTCTTTGTCAGAGTTTAATGATCCGGATATTTTAGTAAGAACTTCTGGGGAAAAGCGAATTAGTAATTTTCTTATTTGGCAAACTGCCTATACTGAGTTTTATTTTCCGGAAGTTTTATGGCCGGATTTTACTAAAGAATGGGTTGATAATATTATTAAAGAATATTCAGGGAGGGTAAGAAAGTTTGGACAAATCAATGCTTAGGAGATTAATATTTTCTATTGTTTTAGCTATTGTAGCAGTTATAGGAATTGTTTCCTATCCTCTTTGCGGCATGTTTGTAACTCTTTTTATATTTATTGCGCTTTATGAATTCTTTTATATGGTGGAAAAGAAAAAGGTAAGAATGTTTAAGCCAGTAGGGCTTGCTATAGGTATTTTAATTCCAATAACAATTTATTTTGGTTTTTCAATAAGAGAAGGTTGGCAATTTCTTTTTGTGGTTGTGGGTTTATTTCTTTTATTTCTTTTGGAATTAACTAAAAAAAGAGCTCATCAACCGATACTTTCGATTTCAGCTACTATTTTTGGTGTTTTATATATTTCTTGGTGTTTTAGTTTTGTAATCAGGATACGTCAGTTGCCGGAAGGTGCACTGCTTTTAGGGTTTTTGGTTTTAGTTACTAAATCGTCGGATATTGGAGCATATCTTTGGGGTAAAAGCTTTGGCAGGACTTCTTTAATAAAGAAGGTAAGCCCTAAGAAGACTCTTGAGGGAACTGCTGGTGGATTTTTCACAAGTCTAGGAGTAGGCCTTATTTATTCGTTATTCATTGAAAGTATTAGCTTTTGGGAAAAGTTTTTTTTAATTGTAATTCTAGCTGTTGTTTCTCAACTGGGAGATCTTTTTGAATCTTTAATTAAAAGAGATTGTCAAGTCAAGGATTCGGGAAAAATGTTTTTAACTATGGGAGGAGTTTTGGATGTTATCGATAGTTTAATTTTTACAGCTCCCACCTTTTATGTCTATATTACAATGATGCGCTAAAATTTTGTAGGGGCCAGGCATGCCTGGCCCGAAAAATGAGATTATGAAAAAGAAAGTATTAGTTTTTGGTTCTACTGGTTCGGTTGGTAGAAATAGTCTTGAGGTTATAGAAAAAGCAAAAGATAAGTTTGAGATAGTGGGCCTTTGTAGTAATAGCAATATAAAAGAAATAATTAAACAAATTAGGAAGTTTAGGCCTAAATATGTATGTTTAAAAGATAAAGATTCAGCTAATCAACTAAAAAAAAGGACAAAATTAAAGTTTAAATTATTCAGTGGAGAAAAAGGATTATCAGAATTTTCAAAGTTGAGATCTGATATTTCAGTTATGGCTATCTCTGGTATAGATTGCCTAAAGCCACTGCTTATAAATATTGAATACAGCAAAAGGATTGCTTTAGCTAATAAAGAAGCGGTAGTTACAGGAGCTAAATTTATTTTTAAAAAAGCAAAAAAGCATAAAACCGAAATTATTCCTATAGATAGTGAGATAAATGCAATATTTCAACTACTTAATTTAACTGGGCCAGGCAACAAAGATATCGATAAAATTTATATTACAGCTTCAGGCGGATCTCTTTTAGGTTATGATAAAAAATCTTTAAAAAAAGTCACTGCCAAGTCTGTTTTAAAGCATCCAACTTGGGATATGGGAGAAAGAATTACTGTTGATAGCGCTACCTTAGTAAACAAGGGATTTGAGGTGGTAGAAGCTCATAATTTTTTTAATATTGATTACAAAGACATTGAAATACTTTTGCATCGACAGTCTTTAATACATGCGATGATCCAGTTGTCTGATCATAGTTGTTTCAGTTGCATCTATTCTCCAGATATGAAAAAACCTATATCTTATGCACTTTTTTATCCAAAAAGAATGAAATTACCTAAATCAGATAATGAAAAAAAAGAGTATAGTTTTTCCTATAATCCTATATCTTATAAAAAATTTCCTTTATTAAAAATAATTTTAGAGGCTGGTAAACGGGGAGATAATTCTTTAGTTATTTTAAATGCTTGTGATGAAATAGTTGTTGATTTGTTTTTAAATAAAAAGATTGAGTTTATTCAAATTGAAAAAACTATTAAAAAAATGTTTAAAATATATCCAAAGAAAAAAATAAAATCAATTGAGGATATATATAGATGGGATAATTGGGCTAGAAATAAAACAAAAGAAATATTAGGAGAAAAATGATACCATTTATTTTTAATTTTTTTATTATAGTTATCGTTTTCAGTATTTTGATTATTGTGCATGAGTTGGGCCATTTTATTGCGGCAAGATTAACCGGGGTAAAAGTAACACATTTTTCAATTGGCTTTGGCCCGGCTTTATTTAAGAAAAAAATTAAACAAACAAATTTATTAATCTGTGCTTTTCCTTTAGGTGGGTTTATCAAAATGGCTGGTGATAGCCGTTCTGAATCTCGAGGTTATCGAGATGAATTTTTTTCTAAATCTCCTGGAATACGGTCGATAATTGTTTTTGCCGG
>JAIPHQ010000043.1 GCA_021735115.1 Candidatus Omnitrophota bacterium | reverse complement strand
GAGAAAAACTCTCTTATTCCAGATATGACTAGATTTGAACCAATAGCACCTACAATAAATCCGTTTAAGCGTAAAAACATGCCCATTGTTTTATCAAAAGCAACCCTTAACCTTTCCTTAAAAAAAGTATATTTTAAAATTGTAAGTAAAAAAACCAAACCAACATGTACAATCATAGTTATAGTAATTATCCCAAAACTCACAAAGGAACCAAACCGATTCCCAATAATTATACATAACGATATTGTAGCAGCCCCCACCATAAAAGGTAAGGCAATCTCTGCTGCTAAATCATCAAGGGTGCCTTTTAAAGTAAAAAATGATTTCTTGCCTTGAATAATAAAAATCAATGCATAGGCTATTATAACTACTCCACCAAAAATCTTAAAAGAAGAAAAATCAATAAGTAAAACTTTTTCAAAAATCATTCTGCCAAAAAAAGCAGAAGCTAGAAAAAGAATTAGCGAAAGTCCTCCTGCTTTAAGCAATACCGCTAAAAAGTCTTTGCGATTAAGGTCTTTTGCTATCGGATTCAGATAAACAAAAAGAGCAAAAGGGTTAAGCAGTACCAAAAATGAAATTACAAATTGTATCATCTAAAATCTCCTTTTTTTTATTATATTAGACTAAAGCTATAAATTCAAATTTATCTTACCTCACTACATCTCTCTTAACCAATTCCCACCTCCGAGGTGGGAAATTTATAGTTGCAATTAGTTTTCTATTTTATAAAATACAACTAGCACTCAATACACAATGCTCTATACACAATAGTAAAAAAGGAGGCATTATGGCTAAAAAAGCAATAATTCTATTAGCGGAAGGGTTCGAAGAGATTGAAGCTATTAGTTGCATTGATATATTAAGACGAGCCGAAATTAATCTGACAGTTGTAGGAATAGATGATTTAATTATTAAAGGATCCCGGTCAATAGAAGTAAAAGCCGATAAAAAATTAAATGAAATTTCAATTGAATCTGATGCTTGTATATTACCGGGCGGGATGCCCGGAGCAGAAAATTTAGCTAAATCGGGATTAGTTAAAAAACTACTTATCCAATTAAACAATCAAGAAAAAATTATTGCCGCAATCTGTGCTTCTCCAGCAGTAGTACTTGCACCTCTGGGAATACTTGATAACAAAATTGCCACCTGTTATCCTGGTATGGAAAAAGATTTTTCTAATTCAACTACTTATAAAAAACAAGAAGTGATAATTGATAAAAACATTATAACCAGCCGGGGGCCGGCCACTGCAATGCAATTTGCTTTAAAAATAGTTGAAAAATTAGCAGGAAAAGAAATGTCTAATAAAGTAGCTAAGGCCACTTTATTTAAATAAATTTTTTATATAGATTTAGGAGAAGGTCGCTAACATGCTTTTTTGAAAAGCGGGCTTCAATCATTTTACGGCCGGTATTACCAAGGCGTTCCCGCAGTGACTCTTCTTCAAGCAAGGTAGTAATCCTTGAAGCTAATTCTTCAAAATCCCTCACCGGAACTACAAAACCATTTACTCCATCACTTATAATCTCCGGCATACCTCCTGCCCTGGTCACCACCATCGGCTTAGCGCAAGCCATAGCTTCAAGCATAGTAAGGCCAAAAGGTTCAGAAACACTTGAAGGATAAATAGAAACATCAGAAGCTGCATACATATAAGGCATTAGCTCTAAAGGATAAGAATCAATTATTACATTATCCCGTAAATTAAAATTATCGACTAGCTTGATAATATAAGCTATATCTTTTTGTTGGGATAGACCCCAATCAATGATATTTTTGGTCCCGGCTAAAACAAGCATTACATCCGGAATGCGTTCCTTGACCAACCGTAAGGCTTTTATCGCAACATCGCAACCTTTGGCTAAACCCATTCTGGCTGGATGAAAAAAAACCGGCCTTCCCCGTAGCTTAGGATATTTACTATAAACTCGATTAGCTTTAATCGTAGGCCGAAACATCTTCTCATCAATACCGTGATGCACCGTAGTTAAATTTCTGTGGTTGCAGCCTAATCCAATTAATTCTTTCTCAATAAAATGGCTTACCGCAACAATATGGCTCCATTTAATAGTAGTAGATAATTCCCAACACAATAAATCATCCCAAATATTATGAGCCGTAAGCAGCAAAGGTATTCCTTTTTTCTGAGCCATCTTTTCTAAAATAGTAATATGCGGCTTACTGAAATAGTGCATATTATGGGTGTGCAGGATATCAGGTTTGTAAGTATCAATAAACTTTGTAAATACACGGGTAACTTCTTTATCGATACCTTCTAGGCCTCTTCTTGTCAACCAATTTAGGTTCATCACCGGTTCTCTAACGATATCTACACCTTTAAATTTCTCTTTGCCTTTATGGCCTTCAGCACTGGCGGTTAAAAGACTTACTCTATGATCCCGGCCGGCCATAAAAGGTAAGATTATAGTTAAATGTGTTTCTACTCCACCAATTATAGGAGGAAAACCCCAATGTAGATGTGAAATATTATATTTTCTTTTAGCCATAATATTTTTTAATAATATTTTTCAGCAAGTGAAATCTTTTTCATTTGTTTTGTAGCTTTAAAGTTGTAACTTTTATTAGCTTCAATATTATGAATTTTGCCAAAAACTATAATCCTTAATTTGCTTTTTGTCTTAGCAAGCACTTTGACCTTTACTTCTTTTTTTCTTACTTGAAACTCCCAACGTAATCCTCTAAAAAATAAATTAAATTTTATAGACTGCCAGGTAAGCGGCATATAGGGTGATAGCGAAAGGATGCCCTTTTGGATTTTTGCGCCGGCAAAACCGCCAATTATACACTGCCATACCCCACCTAACGAAGCTGCATGCACACCTTCATGAGTATTACCATGTAAATCACTAATATCAGCACGCAATGCAACATTAAAAAATTGATAAGCCCGGCTAAGTGCACCAATTTCAGCTGCCATGATTGCATGCACAGCAGCGCTTAGAGATGACTTATGAAGAGTCCTGCGTAGGTAAAACCAAAAATTACTTTCTTTGGTTTTATAATCAAAATTATC
Organism: Candidatus Omnitrophota bacterium; assembly: GCA_021735115.1. The sequence continues at coordinate 3,525 of JAIPHQ010000043.1, read as the reverse complement.
TCCAAGCAAATATAGTGCCATAATAACATCAGCTTGTTTTACAAATTGAGTTTTATTATAGTCAGATACTCTTACCCCTTCAGGAAGAAGCGGAATATTATTTTCATCAAAGTTAACAATCTCTATATATTTTTTCTTAAAAAAATTATCAAACTGTTCAATCACTCTATTTCTTTTTATCTTAATTGTAATCCCGAAAGCAATATCCAGCCATCGTTTTACTTCTTTATCAGTTAATTTTAACTTTGCTTTAAGGCGATTATAAGTTTTTTTGTTTTTCTTCAACTGCCGGTATAGGCTTTGGGCGGTTGTAAGATTCCACTTGGCCATAAAATTAGTATAGGCATTATTATTTATCTTCTCGTGGAACTCATCCGGGCCCATAATATTTAATATATTAATTTTTCCTCTCTTTCCTTTTGCAACCCGGGATGCCCAAAACCGGGCCGATTCAAAAATTATCTCATATCCATAATCTTCCATAAAATCTTTATCTGCAGTAATCTGAAAATAGTTATAACAAGCATAAGCTATATCTGAAACTATATGTTGTTCAAATTCAGCTGTTTTGATTTTAATAATTGTCCCGTCAAGATTTTTCGCCCAGCTGGGAGTCTCTTCAGCTCCTTTGCCAGCAGATTCCCAGGGAAAAAGCACTCCAGCATAGCCTTTGGCTTTAGCAATAGCCTTTGCCGGTTCAATTCTCCTGTAGCGGTAAAGCAACATATTTTTAGCTACTTCGGGAAACTGATAAGCATAAAAGGGAAGAAGGAAAATCTCAGCATCCCAAAACACATGCCCTCTATAACCTTCACCGCTTAAAGTTCTAGCTCCAATACTTGATACTCCTTGGTCAGAATGAGCACAGATTAAAAGATGATAAATATTAAATCTTACATTTTTTTGGATATCAGCAGTCCCTTCAATCAATATATCAGACATCTCCCATAAAGCCTTCCAAGCCTGCACATGTTTATTAATTAAAGTTTTAAAATTACTTTTTAGGGCTTTAGAAAAAACTTTTCTTGATTTAATTTTATATTTAGCTAAATTTTCTTTTTCTAAAAAAGGTGAGATATAAAAAATCTTTGTAAATACAGCCCTTTGGTTTTTCTTTAATTTTATCCGAGAAACATTATCTTGCACATGTACTCTTTTCTTTGCTCCAACTTTATAGTAGAAACCGCTATGATAGATAACATTTAAATGTTTATCAAACGTCCTAATAACCAAAGTTTCTAAAATTTCTTCTTTACTTAATTCAGAAACTGCAAAATGACGCTTACGGCCTTCAGTTGCAACTCCCAAATTATAAACAGCTGTATCTATACCAGTTTGAAACTCTAACTCTAGGTCTGAATCTAGGGGAGTTAATATAATCTGCATAACTCCTATATTTTTATTATCCATTGAAAGAAAACGAATTGATTGATAATCATAGCGGCGCTTTTTATTATCTGAATAAACACTATGCCGGCTTAAGGTGCCATTTTCTGTATTTAAAATTCTTTCATGAGAAACCACATCCATTGCTGTAATTCCAACTTTTTGGCCAAAGGCAATAAATTTAAAATAAAAAGGATTAGGAAGGTTAACTAATTCGGCAACTTGTGCAGTTAGGCTATCATAGAGGCCTGCCAAGTACGTTCCTGGTTGCGAGTCTTTAGCTTTTTCTTCCAACACGCCTCGAGACCCGATCAAACCATTACCTAGGCTAAATTGACTCTCGCGAACATTTTGCAAAGTTTTTTTAAACTCGCTTTCTTTAATTCGCCAAAGTTCATCACCTAAATATTTCGAATAAAAATTTTTCATTTTAATCTCTTGGTAGATTATATTCGTAAAGATTGCCCATAGCAATACTTATTTTTCTCCTGTTTCCGCAGACGTCCTCCTTTCGTCAAAAGTAGGACGTCTATAAACCTGCTTTTGTAGACGTCCTATATTTGCCAATTTTGGTACACCTTAGCAAAGCTAAAAATAATCTTGCCTTTCTTTTATACTTTTTAAAGACTCAATCAATTTACTTGCTTCTTTTTTAGTAAGTTTTTCAATGTTTTTTTTATGATAATATTTATAAATAAAATTGTTTAGATGGTCTTTTTCCCAATCTAAATTTTTAGAAAGCATCTTAATAAATATTTTCTGGCGGATAGTTATCCCGTTGGGCTGCGGCTGCCAGTGACGACTCCTTACAAAATAATTCATCAGTTTGCGGAAATCTTGTTGGTCTAGATCTTTTGCACTGGTTACTCCAGCTGCTTTTTTTAAAATCTTGCGATACTCAAGATCGTCTAAACCAAGCTCTTTTTTAACAATATGAATTAAAGCCAATTTTTTCTTATCAATTTTAGCCATAGTAAAGATAATATTTTTAGATAACCATTAAGAAAAAATTTCGTTTCTTGAATAAAGATTATTGGTTATTCACTACCTCAATAATTTTTTCATGAATTTTACCATTAGAAGCAACAATATAAGAACTTTCTAATTTTACCTCTTGGCCATTTTTTCCGGTCACTTTTCCGCCGGCTTCCTCTATTAATAATTTTCCGGCGGCAAAATCCCAAGGACTTAATTTAAATTCCCAAAAACCAGTAGCCCGGCCTGAGGCAATATAAGATAAATCTAAAGCGGCTGCTCCCAGACGCCGTATCCCCACAACTCTTTTTTGAAAAAATAACTTTATCGCTTCTAAGTTATCAACCATAGCCTGGCCCCGGTCATAATAAAAACCGGTAATCAACAAGGACTTATCAAAACTACCTACATCAGAAACCTTAATCTTTTTATCATTTAGATAAGCCCCTTTACCATGTTCAGCTAAAAAGAGCTCATCCCGCATTGCATCATAAATAACTCCTAAAATAAACTGATTATTTTTAACTAAAGCAATTGAGACACAAAAAAACGGAATACCAAAAGAAAAATTATTAGTTCCATCAAGTGGGTCTATAATCCAACAATAATTAGAATCAGTTTTTTGATATTGGCCTTCTTCAGCTAATATATTGTGATTGGGAAAATTTTTTTTAATTAACTCAACCACTTTTTTTTCAGCTTCGGTATCAGCAATTGTAATTAAATCAAAGGAAGAACTCTTTTCTTTAGTTTGAGTATCCCCTTCAAAGTATTTTTTATGGATTTCTCCAGCTTGTTTAGCTGCTGCTAGAGCGACTTCCTTAAAATCTAAATTCATAAACCCTCCTTTATCGGTTTTAGTTTACCTTAATATAACCAAATTATCAAAGAATTAATTAATAGCTAAGATCCATCCTGCTAGATGACCAAAATAGACTTTTTTTAGATTTATGCTAATATATTTTTAAAAGGAGGTTTCAAAATGTTTCAAAACCATAAAAGGAAAATTATTATTACCTTTCTTATTTTGGTTGTTATTAATTTTGCAATTATATTTTCAAGTATTAAAAGCGGCCAGTCAAACGGAGATCCAATGTATAGATTCCAAGAAAGACAAGCCGTTACTTTCATTTCTGCCTTAACTTTAGGCCTTACCAGCTTAAC
>JAIPHQ010000042.1 GCA_021735115.1 Candidatus Omnitrophota bacterium | reverse complement strand
AAAGAATCTTAAAAGGATCTTTAACCCTAAATTGAACAATCCACTCTAGGTCTAATACATTTAAGTCGCCGGTAAGCATTATCGATTCATTGCTGTAGGAACGCTGGCTATAACGGGTTCTTATCCCCGGCTGGGCAGTTCTATAACCAAATTCTTGCTTATAAACATATTTTGTCTTAATTGGAGTAACACCTTCAATAAAGGGTATTTTAAAATGAAGCCCGGGTTGAGTTGTACGGACATATTTTCCAAAGCGCAATACAACTCCAACCTCGTTAGGTTGAATCGAATAAAAAATATTACTGGCAAGAATGATTAAAAGGATAATTCCAACTATTAAAGTGGGAGCTGAAAGAAATTTAAATCCCTTAAATTTAAACTTATCCTTAAATTGGTTAATTATTTCATCGGGAGTTTTCGCCTCAAAATCCATAGTGTGAAAATTTTACCATAGATAATTCTTTTAGCAAGCCATTTATTCGCGGTCAGCTATCAGAATAAAGGGTGTCCAAAGATATATTTAACCTCTTTTCCTCTATTTATATAGACAAAATGGTGAATTTGTGTTATCGTTATTTTAATTATGGATTTAAATAGATTAAAAAAATTACTCAAGCTTCACTGGATTAAAATACTACTTATATCGGTAGCTCTAGTCGTCTTTGTAATAGTTATCCTTCTTGTTGTGGTAGGCATTAAACATTTTCTCACCTTAGAAGCCTTCTACCGGAAAATGACCTTAGCTGGGATTCCCCTCCAACTCTTCTTAAGCGTAATTACTGCCTTTGTTTTTGCAAGTATTTATATGGGTTTTCACTACTGGTTTATGTTTGGCGGTGGAATGAACAAAATTGGCCAAAAAAGAATAAAACCAGAACAGGTGAATGTAAAATGGTCTGATGTAATAGGGATGAAACATGTAAAAGGAGAAGTTTTAGAAGTTATAAAACTTCTTAAAGATAGAGCCCAAATAAAACAAATAGGCGGTAAAATCATAAAAGGAATTATGATGATTGGCCCGCCTGGCTGTGGAAAAACCTATTTAGCTAAAGCTATTGCTACCGAAACTGGCCTTCCTTTTCTTTCTGCAACTGGTAGTGAATTTGTAGGAATGTTTGTTGGGACTGGAACTGCTAAGATTAAAAGTTTATTTAAAGAAGCTAGGGTATTAGCTGATCTTCATGGCGGCTGCCTTGTCTTTATTGATGAAATTGATACTATTGCCCGTAAACGAGTTGGGGTAAGTGGAATGGGAGCCGGCATCTCTCATAACGCTACCATCAACCAACTGCTTACTGAATTAGATGGCTTGCGTCAAACCGAAAATAATATTGTAATTATTGCTGCTACCAATATTTCTGAAGCAGAATTTGATCCGGCTTTGATGAGAGCCGGGCGTTTTGACCGTAAGATTTATGTAGAATATCCTAATTTAGAAGATAGAAAAGAAATTATAAGATATTACCTAGATAAAGTTGGTTATGACCCTAAATTAAATCCCGGAGTTTTAGCAAGAAAAACAGTATTTTTTTCACCGGCAGATATTGCAAATATGATCAGAGAAGCCTCTTTGGTGGCAGTACGAAATAAACGTGAACTAATTACTATCAAAGACATATCAGAGGCTTATGATCGAGTTTTATTCGGCCTAAAATCTGGTTTACAACTTAGCGAAAAAGAAAAGGTTTGGACTGCTTACCATGAGGCCGGCCATGCAATAATAGCTTATCTTCTCCACCCTACAACTGATGTGGTAAAAGCAACAATCATCCCCCGACGCGGATTTTTAGGTTATGCCCATCCGGTCCCCCGTGAAGAAATTCATATTCCGATGAAAGACTTTTTCTTATCTGAGATTAAAGTTTCTTTGGCAAGTTATGCTGCAGAAAATTTAAAGTTTGGTACAACTGGTGCTGGAGTCTCAGGTGATTTTAAAAGTGCTTTAGAAACAGCACAAAAAATGGTTTATATGTGGGGCATGGGGTCATCGGGTATAATTGGTAACTTTAAAAATATGAATCCTTACGGCCAAAATACATTTAATGCCTCCGGAAAAATAAAAGAAAGATTAGACCAAGATGTACAAAAAATTTTAAGTGACTGCCTTAAAGAAGTTCAGGATGTTTTAGGCGGTGAAAAAGAATTATTTGAACATTTTGCCCAAGAATTGCTAAAGAAAGAAGAGCTCGAATATGATGAAATTGTTGATATATTTAAAAAATATGGTAAAGAAAGAGCTCAAGATAGTTCTAGCTAGTATTTTTATAGCTTTAGCTATAGCCTGCACAACCACCTCTACCTATTCTCAAAAAAATATTGAACAAGTTATAGAAAGACTTTGCCAAGAAGAGTTTGATATAGTAGTTAATGCTTGGTTGGTTGGAGAAGCCTTGTGGGTGCACGTTCCCCTAGATAAGATTTTAGATAAAACTGGAAAACCCACGGCTGATTTTTCTAAAAAAACTCGTCAGATTTTTCTTACCTTAAAACGGGCTTTTTTAAATATGGACAATCCGCCTAAGTTTTATTGTTTTGTTGTCTCAGACATAAAAGATAAGGGTATTGATTTTTACCGGATTGGCTTTGTACCAGATTTAATAAAATTCCAGATGGGCCTGATATCTTTAGAACAATTCAACCAAAGGATGGTTTTTGTTTCTTTTGAAAACAAAGAAACTTTAGGTGACAATGAGGGTAGCCACATCGTCCAATACAACATCAATATTGGAGATTTCATAGGGTATTTAATCCGTCAAGAGTTAAAGAATGTTTTTATTTCTTACTCTGATAGAGCAACAATAAAACGGATTCAATCTTATTATCAAAAAGGTAAGTTAGGAATAGTTTTTGATATTGAGATAGATAAAGAAAATAAAAATATCCCGGAGTCTTTTAACAAAACAAAAGAGATAATTAAAAAGTATCTAAAAATCTACGGCCGGCCGAAAGAAATTATTGAGATTGAAATTGCTAATTCTTCAGGCAAAAAAAGTATTTTTACCCAATCTGCACTATTTGATTAAAATCGTTTAGATAACTTTAACATGACGGCCTGAAATCTTTAGTCTGCCTTCTAAAAACATTTTTATTGCTTTAGGATAAAGCTTGTGTTCTGCTTTGTGAATTTTTTCTTCCAATTCATTTAACTGCATATTGTTTTCTATAGGAATTACGGTTTGGGCAATAATCGGCCCCTGGTCAACTTTTTTGCTGACAAAATGAACTGTGATTCCTGTAATTTTTACGCCGTAATTATAGGCATCGGCAATTGCATTATCCCCCGCAAAACTAGGTAATAGAGATGGATGGATATTTAAAATTTTATTTTTGAAATGCTCAACAAAAAAAGAAGACAATATCCTCATATATCCAGCTAGTGCAATTATATTTATTTTTTCTTCGCTTAAAATCTGAATTAATTGTTTATCAAAATCTTTTCTTTTTTGAAATTTTTTTGGATCAGCAAAGATATCTTTTATTTGATATCTTTTTGCCCTTTTACGTACAAAAGAATTTTTTTTATCGGTAATTAAGATAGTGTGGTCTACATCCAAAGAGCCATTTTTAATGGCTTTTATTATTGCTTCAAAATTACTGCCATTGCCTGAAGCTAAAATCGCGAGATTAGTTTTAGTTTTCATCGTTAATCTGCCTTAAAAATTTTATATCAAATTGTTTTGTATTTTTTATAAAAATCTTTACTACTCCATAATAAATAAACATGGCTGATAAAGCAAGTAAAAAGCTTGTCAATTCTTTTTTGTTTTGCAATAAAACTAAGGTTATTACAAAAATGGTAAGAGGAAGAATAAACATTATAGAAATTGCAGAAATTGCCTTGTGGGTTTCAACGCCGACCTCTATCTTGTCGCCTTCACTTAAATCTGAATTATTATTAGGAAATTCAAAAATGCCTTGATTTTTGTCACAAACTGAAGCAATTCGACAACAACCACACATTGCTTTTTTATCAACCTGTATAAAAATTTTGCCTTCAGTTACCTTTTTGACTCTAGCAACTTCTTTGTGCATATTTAAAAAGAATCAATGCAGTTTGTTGGGCATTTGTTTTTACCTTCTTCTAAAGATTTTTTATTTATAATCTTTTTATAATTTATTTGAGATAAATTATCAACTAATTCATAAGGCGAATCTTCGGGTTTTGTGCATATCCCGCAAGCTATACAACCTCGGTTGCAGACATCCTTTACCTCTTTAAGCCGGTCCTTATTATTGCAGGCAATAAAATAATTTCCTAGTTCTTGGCTGGGGATCATTTTAAAAAGATTACGGGGGCAAGCTTTTATGCATTTGCCGCAGAGAAAACATTTTTTCTGATCAATATAAACTTTTTTATCCTTAATGGTTATTGCATTGGCCGGGCAAACTTCCTGGCAGTCGCCAAAGCCCAGACATCCGTAAACACAATCAATAGCTCCTCCCACAATATGAGCTGATTGGCAATTTTCTAAACCATGATAGTGATGGGTTGATTTTTTATCTTTTGCTTCGGCGCCACAAGCACAGACAACCATCATTTTTTTTTGTTGCTTAATATTTTCATCTTTACCAAGCGTTTTTGCTATTTTTTCATCTACTTGGCTTCCTCCCGGCCGGCAACTTTTTATTTTACTTGGATCTTTTACTATGGCTTGGGCATATGCTTTGCAGCTACTAAACCCACAGGCTCCACAATTTAGGCCTGGTAATATATCTAATATTTTTTTTACCATAGGGTTTTCTGATACTTTTAGCTTCCGGTTTAAAAAAGCTAAGAGTAAAGAAAAAGCCAGGCCGATTAATCCAAAAATTATAGTTGCAGAAATTACCTTACCCATTAACTTCCTCCTAATCCAGAAAAACCCATAAAGATTAAAGCCAAAATTCCTGCAGTAATCAAAGTAAGAGGCGCCCCTTTAAAAATTTTAGGAATGTTAGCAAACTCTAATTCCTCTCTAATGCCAGCCATAATCACGATAACTAAACAAAAACCTAGTCCGCCTGAGAAACCAAAGACTACTGCTTCTAAAAAAGAATAATCTTTGACAACCATAAAAAGGGCTACTCCTAAAATTGCGCAATTACTGGTAATTAAGGGCAGATATATACCTAGAGATTGATAAAGATTAGTTGAATATTTTCGGATAAACATCTCAACTATTTGGACCAATGAGGCAATAACTAAGATAAAAACTATATACTCTAAAAATAGTAATCCAAATCTTTTTAATACTAAATAATAGATCAACCAACTAATCGAAGTCGCCAAAGTCATTACAAAAGTCACTGCCATGCCCATCCCAAGAGCAGATTCCATTTTGCCGGATACGCCAAGAAAAGGGCAAATCCCTAAAAAATAACTCAAGACAACATTATTGATTAGTATCGTTGAGATAAAAATTAAAATTAACTTTTCCATTGTTCAACTCGGTTCATTATAGCTACCAGAAAACCTAACACCAAAAAAGCTCCGGCAGGAAGAATCATAACTACTAGCGGATTAAAGCCAGCTGGCATTAACCTAAAACCAAAGATATTACCTGCTCCTAAAAGCTCACGTATAGAACCTAAGATTAAAAGCCCCCAACAAAAACCAACTCCCATTCCCAAAGCATCTAAAAGAGAGTCGGATAGTTTGTTTTTAGAAGCAAAAGCTTCGCACCTTCCTAATATTATGCAATTTACAATAATTAAAGGTACGTAGGGGCCTAAGTTCTTACTTATTTGAGGAAATTGTGCTTTTAAGAAAAGGTCTACGATAGTTACAAAAGTTGCAATTAATACAGTATAAACTGCGATTCTAACTTGATGGGGCACAATCTTTTTTATAGAGCTTACAGCAAGTTCTGAAAAGATAAGCACAAAGATTACTGCCAATCCCATAGCTAATCCATTCTCAGCAGTAGTGGTGACAGCTAAGGTAGGACACATACCTAATAATTGACGAAAAATAGGATTTTGCTGCCAAAGGCCTTTTAAAATTTTTTCTTTTTTCATTTTATTTTATCTCTTAATTCCTCTATTTCTTTGTTTAGTATCTTTACTACGGATTTTGATGATATTGTTGCCCCAGTTATTGCTTGAATTTGATTAGGTTTAGTTGGTTTTTCTTTTGTATATTCAATTGGCTTTATGACTTTAAGATTTTTGAATTGGTTCTTAAAATCTTTTTCTTGAATTTTTGAACCTAAACCGGGAGTCTCATTAGATTCAATTATTTCAATTCCTTTAATTTGTTTTAAATTAGTATCGACAACCGCCATCATTTTAATTTCACCACCATAGCCTTGGCCAGTAGCGATAACCGCATAGCCGATTAAATCATCGTCTTGATAAAGCTCCCATAAATCTTTGTTATCGATTTTAATTTTTTTCTGTTTTGTTGCCTGGGGAGCTAAAACATTTATAGATTCTTGGATTGCCTTTTTTTGATTTAAAGCTATTTTTCCTTCAGCTGCGTTATAGGCTAAAGCTAGTAAAAAAGCACAAATCAAACAGATTAAAGTTAAGGTAGTAGATATTTTAACTACTTCTTTCATTACTTCTCCTTCTTGCCAAATGATTTAGGCCTTGTGTAACGATTTATCAAAGGTACTGTGGCATTGACAAAAAGAATTGAATACATAAC
>JAIPHQ010000041.1 GCA_021735115.1 Candidatus Omnitrophota bacterium | reverse complement strand
AGATCATTAATACTCTTTACCGCCTTATCCTTTAGGTAAGTTACCGAATAACCTCGTTTTAAAATATTTTTCGGATTAAGCAATTTAATCTTTTCATCGATATGGCTAAGATAGTTTTTACTATCAATTAATAATTTTTTACCGTAAGAACCTATATCTTTTCCGATATTGGTGATTTTATTTTTTTGATCCTGAAGATACATCTTTGATAAATTTACTACCGAATGCTTTGCTTCTAAAAGAGTCTCTTTTTGAATCTGAAAATATCCGCTTACTGCCGAATCAAATCTTAAAGCTGTGTTTTGCAAGGTTTGATTTTGGTTTTCTAAGATTTCGGCTGATTTTTCTAAAATTAATCTCTCTGTTTCTCCCAAATTATCTAAAAATGATTGAACCTTATCAACTAAAAACTTTCCAGCTGCAGTCGGAGTCTTACAGCTGGTATGAGCCATTAAGTCAATTATGGTTGTATTGATTTGATGGCCTACCGCAGCCACCACCGGAAAATCAAGACTGGCTATTTTTTCAGCTATTTTTTTGCTATCAAAATAACTTAAATCAGCAGTTGAGCCACCGCCCCTGGTTATAACTATTACATCTAATTTTTCTTTTTCTAGTTGATTAAAATAATCTAAGGCCTTGACTACATCTGGCTCAACTAATTTCCCTTGCATATGAGCTCCACAGGCAAAAACCTTAAACCCAAAACCGCTTGAATCCAATTCATTGGTAAAATCAGCAAAAGCCGCTGAGTTAAGTGAAGTAATCAAACCAACCTTAAGCGGGAGTTGGGGAAATAGTTGTTCTTTATTTTTATCTAAGAGATTTCTTTTCTTTAGGTCAGCAATAATCTTCTGCCGGTTTTGAGCAATTTTACCTAAGGTATAAACAGGATCAATATCAACTACAATAATATTGTACCGGCCACTTTTAGGATAAAGATCAATTTGACAGAGAAGCTTGACTTCTATATCATTTTTTAACTTAAATTCCGGATCAACTGATTTTAATTTATTAAATATCTTAGGAACTCTGCCGGCAAACAAAGCTGCCGAAACTTGAGCAATAATTGTATCTGAGTCAGGGTCTTTTTCTACACAATTAAAGTAGACATGACCTCTACCTCGGGATGCTCGCATATCCTGAATTTCACCACAAACCCAGATATACTGGGAAAACTTTGCCTTTATCGCATCCTTTACCGCACTATTAAGTTCTAGGATTGAATAGACTTTTTCTTTGCTATTTAGGTCATCCATATTCATCTGCCTTGGTTTATTCATAACTTAATTTTTGATAAGTTTTAATATATTTTCTTTATTAAAAATTTCTAAATCTGCCCGACGCTCCAAAAAAGTTTCAACATCCTTTTTTACTAAGTTCCAATCTGTATTATCAACGACCTCATATAAAAAATTCCGCCAATTATCTTCAGTTGGAAAATCCGCCTTCCATCCAGTTTGCTTTAAAGCATTAGATAGTAACTTTAAATTCGGACAAATATCCTGCCACCGAGAAAGATACCAACCTAAATCAAAAAAATCTCTTCCCTTTGCATATTTTCGGGTTAATAATGCATGCAGCTTACCGGCAAACAAAGAACTTAAGTCATAACTTAGAAAAGAAAGGGGAAAATACTTATTAATTAACTTATCTTCTACTCTTGCGCCTTGAGGCGGATTAGAATCAACCTCAATCTTTACTGAAAAATTTCTGTCTTGCAAAGGTGATAAGCCAACTTCAAACAATAACTGGCTAAACTTTGCCATTGCCGAATAGACTACATTTTTTTCACTATATTTAATATTTACTTTATACCCCGATGAAGAAAGCTTTGTTTGCAAAAATTCAATAATTTCAGAAAAAGAAAAATTATCCTTCTTGATTAAAGAAAAATCTAGGTCTTGAGAAAATCTCGGCAGCTCATATAAAAATCTTAAAGCAGTACCGCCAACAAAAGCAGAATGATCAAAAAACTTTCTTTCAAACAAAATTCTTAGTATATAAGATTGAAGGTACTCTCTCATTATATTCAGCTTTTTATTTTCTCCGTCAACAGAAGAAACTAACTCTAATAAATAATCTTTCATCTTTTGTTTTTTAATAATCTTTAATCTTATTGGCAATCAATTTAGCAACTTTAACAATTTTTGGTTTTTTAAATTTGTGAGCATAATCTAGGAAACGTTTAACATTTAATTTGTCCAAATCCTGCAGCCTTAATTCATAAATAAAATCTTTATAAAACTTAGGCGCCTTTAGATAAAAAAAATCAAGTAAAGCTTTTTCCGGCTCTGCAATAAAGCCAATTTGTTTATTTAGTTTAACAGATTTATAGCCCCAAAACAAATCAGACTTAATATGACGGTAATCAAAGACTCCAACTTTTGAAAGGAACCGTCCCTGGCGCATAGTAGTTACAGAGGTAAAAACCGCTACCCCTTCCGGAATTAAATTATAGTATTCTAAAGCTTTCTCCAGGCTTAAATAAGAAGGGCTCTTTAAAACATTTGCCAGATAAGGTTCAAAGAGGTCAAGTTGCCTGTATTGCTTAGCTAAAAGATAAAATCCTCTTTTTAGCTTTATTAACTTATTAGCTTTTACCCAACGATTGATTTGAACCCTTAAAGATGGATTTTTTTTGATTAATAAGCTAGTTTCAATTACCGGCCATTTTCTAACTGTAGATAAAAATTCATCCCACTTCATAACATTAATTTAACATATTTGTTAAAAAAATGCAATATCTATCTACTTTCTAAGATCCCGCCAAGTTTTCATTGCTCTGTATTGTAAAATATTACAAGTTAGGGAATGGTTATTTATATCTTTTGGAGGTCTTCTTTAACTTTTTCTGAAATATAAATTTTTATCAATGATTGATAAGGAATATCTCTCTTATGAGCTAATAGTTTCAACTCTTCAATCATTATTTCCGGAAACCGAATTGAAATACTTTTCATAGAAGGCTTTAAATTAGGTAAAGTAACCTTTTTTGCCTTCTCCCAATCAATATATTTAGTAGAATCGTGAGAATCCCAGAATTTTCTTTCTTCTTCCTCTGTTCTAAATTTAGGTATCTTATTTTTTTTCATATTGATCATAGCTCCTTTTTTCGTTTTTATTCATATTTCTTGCCGATATTATTCTAATTAATTCTTTCCTAATGGTAAATATAATAAATAATTTTCGGCTTAAATCAGTCTTTCCTAAAACATAAAAACGCTTCTCAGAAGAAGAATGTTTTAAATCATCTGCAACAACTAGTGGTTTATTAAAAAAAACTTCTTCACATTCAGCTGGCGTTACTTTATGTTTTTGCCAGTTTTTTTCAGCATTATGTTGATCCCATTGAAATCCAGTACACCGCTGCAATTTTTTATAGCTATCCATTACAATTTAAGTATATATCATATATATACATTTGTCAAGAAAAAATCACCATCTTATCACACCGCGTAGGTGTGATGGAATAGGAATTCGTTTTAGCAGAAATAAGCAATTTATAAGTAGTTGGTAGATACACAGTTATGAGCGAGGGAAACGTCCCCTCTTTAAAACAATCTCCTTGTAAAGCGTACCTAAGTAGGACGTCTATAAAGATTATCTTCATCCGTTAAAATAGTTTATCATCTTCTCAAAAAACTCCGACTTTTTTTCTTTACTCATCTTTCGGATGTTAATTATTTTCCACTTTACTGCGGGTAATTTTTCAACTCCATCAACTCCCAGCTGATTCCAGTTCGGCTCACCCTTTTTAAAAGACACTAAAAAATCTTTTTCTTCCTGTGTCAAAATTTCCTTGATAAGGCTAATTAATACACTGCGCACTTCAACCAAATCATCATACGAAACATTATCGTCTGTCATGCCTTGAAATTCTGATTCATAAACATCTTTAAAATCCTTTAGAACCGGTTCAAGCAATTCATGAATAGGCCGGCTGTGACTAATTAAATAAATTAAAAATCCTTTGCGAATTTGTTCTGTAATACCCTCATTATCCAAAAGAAATTTAATGTCATAGATATCCCGAGGATGTTGCCTGTCTAAAGCCGCACAGATTTTACCTCCAAATAAATCGGCAAAAGATACAGTCTGTGCTTCAACAAATAATTCAAATATTTCTTGTGCCTTAAAGCTAAGTGCATGTTTCTCTGTAGGAAAAACACTTCCCCTAATAACTAAATTAGGTTCTACCTTTATTTGCGCTTTTGCATTTTTAACAAATATTTTATTCACCATATTGGGATTGTTAATCCTACCTTCTTGAATACTAACACCCGGCAAATCACTTCTTATTCTGTTAGCTATACGTTTTAAAGCTGCTTCAATTTTTCCTAGTGATACTTCTCGTGATTCAATAGGCAAATAAGTTAAATCTATATCTACAGAGAGCCGCGGCAAATCCCTAAAAAAGAAATTAATTGCGCTTCCGCCTTTAAGGGCAAATACTTCTTCTTCAAAAACATACGGAAGTGATTGAAGCACTAATTTTACTTGTGGAAAAAATCTATTTTTCTTCATTGCCGCATTATATTATTTTTGTATGTTTTATTTTGGAACAGATATATTATATTTAGAATCAAATTTCCCGCCTTTGCCTATAACTCTTTTACCTTTACCGAAATCAACTTTCTCTAAATTAAGATGATTCACCCAAGAATGATTGAATTTTTCAGCAAAATACATAAATAAGCGTTTAACTTTCATCGAAACAGTCTTTTCCAATAATTCCTGAACTACAACAGGCCTTAAAGTTTTTAAGGCTTCCATCAAAAGAGAAGCATGTTCATATGTTTCTTCTTTACCTACCAAATAAAGAACTTCCATTATAGCTAATTCAGAAGATGAGAGTATTATCGAATACTCCCCCATGTCTTTCGTTGTCAATCCGATTTTATCTTTATAAGGAAAACCATTTGTATAAACATATTTCACTGGTTGTTCCCAACGATATTTTTTAAACCAAGCAGGTAAAAACCTTTTAAGCCCAAATAAAAACACAGGGTGACTTTTTCCCAAAGGAACAAAATGCATATAGCCCTGCAATTCTAACGCACTACGGCCTCCGAGATGGACATTCAATTTTAACTGTTGCTGTAACGCGTATAACCCCCCAGCCCAACCTATACTTTCTCCGGAACGCTTAAATGCCCCATAACCTATAGATTCTATCCAATCTGATTTTTCATAGGCTCCTGCAAGCTGACGATATACCCCTTGCTTTTTAAGCCAATGGCTTGCTGCAACTGTGTTTTTAGGCCAAGTTTTTAAAAGATAGTTTAATTTATGCTGTTTTTGTCTATTCATACTTTACAAGTATAACATATAATGAACTATTGTCAAGTTTAATTATTGTTATGAATGTCTATTTTTAATTTACATTTTATACACATAATAAACTTAAATGAAATTCGTAATTTTCAGCTCATAAAAATAAAATTAAATAGGTATGATGAAATGGGGGATTTGTTTTAGTGGAAATAGGTAGTTTATAACTAATTGGTAAATAAGCAGTTATAAACGAGGGGAACGTCCCCTCTTCACGAAAGGATCTTCCCTTTCCACAAATGATAAAGGAAGTCGCGCCAGGGCATTATTTCAATACCTTTATAGACCCTTTTTTCTTTTTCGTTACAAACAACTATAGCCCTTTTGGGAGAATATTCTTCTTTAAAAGCAAATAATCCCTTTAGATTGTTTTTATCTACTCTCTGTGTACCTTTAACTTCTATTGCAACCTTTCCTTGGTCTAAAACAAAATCAACTTCTAATCCGGATTTAGTTCTCCAAAAATTCAGTTCAAATGTTTTCAAATTATAACCTCTATAAGCGTTTATTTCCATAAGTATAAAATGCTCAAAGGCTTTACCAAACTCCTCACCTTTTTCCTCTTCCAATTTACGCTTTGTTAGGAAACCGGCAATTCCCACATCAAAAAGATAGTACTTAGAAGCTTTAGATATTACTTGCCTATTCTGTTTTTTTCTAAAAGGTTCAACTCTAACCGCAAGTAAAGTATCTATAAGTATCTGGTAATACTCTTTAACAGTTTTTGAATCAACTCCGCAATCTCTGGCAATATTGGAATAATTAGTAAGCTCACCATGAGAATATCCCAACGCTTCAAAAAATCTAGAAAATGCTGAAATGTTACGGGTCAATCCTTCAGCAAAAACTTCCTCTTTTAAATAATCCTGAACATAGGCCTGAAGAGACTTTCTATAATTTTTTTTCTGCAGATAATGACTAGGTATCATTCCATGATTTAAAATATAAAGTAAATTATAGTTTTTTAATTCAGCAGTGACAAAAGGAAACATTTCATAACGCCAAGCCCTGCCTCCCAATAAATTTGCATGCCCTCTTTTTAGTTTTCTGGCACTTGAGCCGCAAAGAATAAAACTTAGCCCTTTATTCTCAATTAACCAATGCACCTCATCAAGAACTTGGGGAACTTTTTGAACCTCATCAAGTATTACCGGCTTACTTAATGTATCCTCTGATCTCGCAAGTAATCTTTCCCGCAATAAAGCCGGATTTTTTGCCATCTCTATAAATAGATCGGTTTTCAAAAAATCAAATACCAGGCTGTCTGGAAAATGTTCCTTTAAAAACGTTGTTTTACCGGTTTTCCT
>JAIPHQ010000040.1 GCA_021735115.1 Candidatus Omnitrophota bacterium | reverse complement strand
TTAATTAAAAATAAAAAGAAATTAGTTAAAATTTTAGCCAACAAAAGCGATAAATTTAATTTAAAATTAACTATAAAAGCCGATAAAATTTCTAAAAAAGCGAAAGAAATTCTTGAGTCAAACGGAGGGGGCTTTGAGTGTTTAGAGCGGTAGCAAATATTTTTAAACTACCTGACCTAAGGAAGAAGGTTTTAATCACTCTTTCCCTATTAATAGTTTATCGAGCTGGATGTTTTATCCCGACTCCGGGAGTAAATACAGCTGCTCTTTCTCAATTTTTTGCAGAGGTTGCGAAAAATCAAGGCCAGACTATTTTTGGAATGCTTAATTTGTTTACCGGTGGTGCTTTAACTAAGTTGAGTATTTTTGCTTTAGGAGTGATGCCTTATATATCTGCTTCAATTATTATGCAGTTGTTGCAGAATGTGGTTCCTGCCCTAGAGCGCATTGCTAAAGAAGGGAAGGCTGGTTATGAAAAAATTAATCAGTATACTAGATATTTCACTTTAGTATTGTGTTTTGTCCAAGGCCTATTTTTATCTTTTTGGCTTTCAAATCCGGCTAATTTTAGGGGGTATTTGATTGTTCCTGAACCGGGATTACTGTTTAATTTCACAACGGTAATTACTTTAGCTTGTGGTACTATTTTTATTATGTGGCTAGGTGAGCAAATCCAAGAGAGGGGCATCGGTAACGGAATTTCGATTATAATTACCGTTAGCATAATGTCTCGTATTCCTGCATCGGTTAGTCAACTTTGGCGCCTTTGGTCTCCTATGAATCCTGCCAATCAGCAAATATCAACTCCGGTTGTAATTATGTTGATTGCTGTTTGGTTTTTTATGATTGCTGCGGTAGTTTTGTTTACACAGGCCCAGCGAAGGATCCCAATTCAATATGGTAGAAGGGTGGTGGGAAGAAAAATGTATGGCGGCCAGAGTACATATTTACCGATAAAAATAGATATGGCAGGGGTTATTGCAATTATTTTTGCATCTGCTGTAATTTCGTTTCCAGCAACTTTAGCTATGTTTTTGCCTAAGGATATCAAAATTGTTCAATTTCTACAAACTATAATTCAACAAAGAGGGCTTTGGTATAATGCAATTTTAGTCGGCCTTATTGTTTTCTTTATGTATTTTTATACAGCGATGGTTTTTCATCCTTTAGAAATTGCCAATAATTTAAAACGTTATGGTGGTTTTGTTCCGGGAGTAAGGCCAGGTAGGCCTACTGCTAATTATCTTGATTATGTGGCAACTCGTATTGTGTTTGTCGGAGCTATATATATTAGTGTTATTGCAATTTTTCCCAATATTATTATGGAAATTTTTCGAGTACCTTCTTACGCATTAGCTTCACTCTTTGGAGGTACAACGCTTTTGATTATGGTAGCAGTTATACTTGATACAATGAAACAAATTGAAGGACAACTTATGACACGTCATTATGACGGGTTTATAAAAGGGAGTCCATTAAAGGGGAGAAGATGAGATTAATTCTTTTTGGGGCGCCTGGTTCAGGCAAGGGAACACAAGCAGATATCTTAGCTAAAGAATTTGATCTAAGTAAGATATCTTTGGGGGATATCTTACGCCAAGAAGTTAAAAAGGATTCTGATTTAGGGGCTAGAGTTAAGCAATATATGGATAAAGGTGAACTTGTTCCTAACGATACCGTAAAGGAAGTAATTGATGCTAACTTGATAGATGATAATTTTATTTTAGATGGTTATCCCCGGAACCGCAAACAAGCTGAGACTTTAGATAGTATTTTACGCGAAAAAATTAGGTCAATAGATGCTTTCATTTATTTAGATGTAAACAGAGATATTATTGTAGATAGGCTTAGTAAAAGAAGAGTGTGCAAAAAATGTGGGGCTAATTATCATCTAGACACGATGCCTCCTAAAAAAGATAGTATTTGTGATAATTGTGGTTCAGAATTAGTACAAAGGGATGATGATAAGCCGGATGTTATTAAAAAGAGATGGGATGTATTCATAGAGAATAGTAAAGGGATCTTTGATTTTTATAAGCAAAAGGGTGTTTTTATCTCTGTTGATGGAGATAAGAAAAAAGAAGAAGTATTTGAACAAGTAAAAGAAAAATTAAAGGCAATAAAATGATAAGGTGTATCAATTTATCTGCGAAGCAGATCCTGGCCGAAGGCCAGTAATTGATCCATCATTACTTTGAAAAGCAGATATAATTTATCAAATAATAGTTAAATAATGTTAGCAAAAAAAACACAGGAATTAAGAGATGTATCCACTTATTTGCAGAGCAAATTTTGCCCGAAGGGCAGTAGTGGATCCATCATTACTTTGAAAAGCAGATATAATTTATCAAATAATAGTTAAATAATGTTAGCAAAAAAAACACAGGAATTAAGAGATGTATCCACTTATTTGCAGAGCAAATTCTGCCCGAAGGGCAGTAGTGGATCCATCATTACTTTGAAAAGCAGATATAATTTATCAAATAATAGTTAAATAATGTTAGCAAAAAAAACACAGGAATTAAGAGATGAAGGTTAAAAGTTCAGTAAAGAGAGTTTGTAATAAATGTAAATTAATAAAAAGAAAGGGAGTCGTTAGGGTAATTTGCAAAAACCCTAAACATAAGCAGCGACAAGGCTAATTTGCAAAGAGCATAGCGCTGTGCGCTTTGCGCTAAGCAATAGGTTGATAGTTTTTGAATTAAATTAAAGGAGCGTGAGGTAAGTATGCCAAGGATATTAGGAGTAGATATTCCAAAAAATAAAAAAATAAAGATTTCTTTACGCTATATTTATGGGGTGGGTCCTCATAAAGCTGACGAAATTTTAGATAATACAGGAATTGATCCAGAAAGAAAAGCTGGAGATCTTAAAGATGAAGAAGCTTCGCAGCTTGCTAAATACATTCAATCTAATTATACCGTAGAGGGCGAGTTAAGGCGTAAAATCTCTCAAGATATTAGAAGGTTGATTGAAATTAAATCATATAAAGGAATGAGGCATAAAAAAGGTTTACCGGTTAGAGGCCAGCGCACTCGTTGTAACGCTAGAACTAAAAAAGGGCCTAAATCTCGGGTTGGAGGACAAAAAAGGTAGTTGAATTAATACCTTAAAAGGAGTTTTATGGCTAAGAAACCAAAAAGAAAAGAAAGAAAAAAGAAGAAAGTGCAGCTTACATCTTCAGTCGGTGTGGCTAGGATAAAGTCTACTTTTAATAATACAATTATTTCAATAACAGATTTAGGCGGAAATGTCTTAGCTTGGAAGTCAGCTGGTGGGGTAGGATTTAAAGGAGCCCGCAAGTCAACGCCTTATGCAGCTCAAATGGCTTCTTTGGATGCTGCTAAAACTACTAAAGCTATGGGGTTGAGAGAAGTTGATGTTATGATTAAAGGGCCGGGTCCGGGTCGTGAAGCAGCTATTAGAGCTCTTTCGGCAGCAGGATTAAATGTAGGGCGCGTTAAAGTAGCTAGCCCTGCTCCGCATAACGGTTGTAGGCTAAAAAAGAAACGAAGAGTATGATAGCTCATGGTTAGCAGCTTTTTGTTCAATGTTCGACGTACAACGTTCGACGTTATTAAAAAAACATAGAACGTAGAACATTGAACGTAGAACGAAAATTATATGCTAAGAGTCAACGTAAATTAGGAGAGTAAAAATATGGCAAGAGATTTAAGACCAAAATGTAAATTATGCCGGAGAGCTGGAATGAAGTTATATCTTAAAGGCATCAGGTGTTTAACTGAAAAATGCGCTGTTGCTAAAAGGCCAACTCCTCCCGGGATGCAAAGAAGGCAAAGATCCAAGCCTTCTTACTATGCCCTACAGTTACGGGAAAAACAAAAAGCAAAAAATATTTATGGATTGCTTGAGCGCCAATTTAGAAGATTTTTTGAAATAGCGCATAAATCCGAAGGCGCTACTGGACAAATCCTAGTTCAGCAACTTGAAAGAAGGTTAGATAATATAGTTTTCAGATCGCTTTTTGCATTATCAAGATCTCAAGCGAGACAATTGGTCCGGCATGGTTTTGTTTTTATTGATGACCGGAGAGTTGATATACCCTCGTTTTTAGTTAAATCAGATCAAGTGATCGAGTTTAGGATAGATGAAGGAGTTAAGAATTTAATAAAAGAAAATATCGAAATAAGCCAAAAAGAAAAAAGTGTGCCTGAATGGCTCAGTGTTGATAATCAAAATTATAAAATTACAGTAAAAAGATTACCCACCAAGGAAGATACTACTATACCAATACAAGAACAGTTAATAGTTGAACTTTATTCTAAATAATTGCATTTTTAATGGGAGGAAAAAATTATGGGAATAAGTTGGAGAGATTTTCAATTTCCAAAAAGAATAACCGTTGATCAAGATAGTTATGGCCCAACCTATGGTAAATTTATAGCAGATCCTTTAGAAAGGGGCTATGGTGTAACCCTTGGTAACTCTTTGCGACGCGTGCTTCTCTCTTCGATAGAAGGTTCTGCAGTTACATCTATCAGTATCAAGGAGGCTCAACATGAATTCTCTCCGATAGAGGGAGTTTTAGAAGATTTACCTGAAATTATCTTAAATATAAAAGGACTTATCTTGCGTGCTTATTCTCGTTCTCCCAAGAAAATCTATGTAAAAGCTGAAGGTGAAAAAGAGATTAAAGCCAGAGACATTATTACTGATGAAACAATTGAAATAGTAAACCCTGACCATCATATTGCTACGATTACTGAATCCAGTAAAAAACTTAATATTGAAATGGAAGTAGGAAGAGGCCGGGGTTTTGTTCCTGCTGAAGCTAACAAGAGAGAAGATATGCCGATTGGAGTTATTGCAATTGATTCAATCTTTACTCCTGTTAAAAGGGTTGCATTTAAGGTTGAAAATACTCGAGTTGGAAAAAGAACAGATTATGACAAGCTAATTTTGGAAATTTTCACTGATGCTAGTATAGAACCTAAAGAAGCTTTAATTTATGCTTCCAAGGTTTTAAATAAGCATCTCGAGCTTTTCTTTACTTTAGGCGAATTACCGGAAGAAGATTACGAAGAGCTTACTCCGGAAGAAATTTCTTTATATGAAAAACTTAAATTACCAGTTTCTGAGTTAGAATTATCGGTAAGAAGCGCTAATTGCTTAAGAGAGGCTAATATAAAAACTTTATCAGAATTGGTAACAAAAACTGAACCGGAGATTTTAGCTTATCGTAATTTTGGAAAAAAATCTTTAAATGAAGTTGAAGCTCTCTTAAAAACTATGGGGCTTTCTTTTGGAATGAATATTGATGAAGAAAAAATGAAGAAGGTATAGATTATGAGGCATAAAAGAAAAGGAAATAAATTATCACGTTCGCGCGGACAAAGAAAAGCATTAGTTAAATCTTTGCTCAAAGCTATAATTATTAGCGAAAAGATTAAGACCACCACCCCAAAAGCGAAAGCACTTAAACCTAAAATAGATAAGATCATTACTTTAGCAAAAAAAGATAATCTTTCTGCTAGGCGTCAAGCTTTCAAAATAATTGGTGATCACTCTTTAGTTAAGAAGCTTTTCGATAATATTGGGCCTCGTTTTAGTGATGTCCAAGGTGGATACAGCCGTATTTATAATCTTGGTTTTAGAAAAAGTGACGGGGCTTTGTTGTCTCAAATAGAGTTAACTAAACTAGGCACTAAAAAGGTAAAAAAAGAAACAGTTAAAAATACTAAAGCTAAGCCAACAAAATCAGAGCAAACAGAAAAAAAAGAAACAAAAGAAAAAGTTGCTAAGAAAAAAGGCCTATCTGGTTTAAAAAAGATGTTTAAAAAAGGTAAAAAATCTTAAAATCATATGTTGATAAATCCACAAGTTTTATCTTTAACGAAATCAGCTACTTTAAAAATCACTGCCTTAACTAAACAAATAAAAAAAGAAGGTAAAGATGTTGTAAATTTTGCAGCTGGAGAACCTGATTTTGATACTCCAGGCTTTATAAAAACAGCTGCTAAAGTTGCTATTGACCAAGGTTTTACCAAGTATACGCCTTCTTCTGGAGATAATAGGCTAAGGGAAGCAATTGCTAATAAATTAAAAAATAAAAATAATATTTTAGTCGATAAAGAAAATATTATTGTTACCTCGGGTGCAAAGTATGCTATTTTTATAGCTTTATTATCTTTGTTGTCTGATGGAGATGAGGTTCTTATCCCGTCACCTTACTGGGTGAGTTATCCAGAAATGGTTAAACTTACTCCCGCTAAAGCTAAGTTTATTGAACTATCAGAACAAAATAATTTTAAACTAACCCCTAAACTTCTAAAAGCATCGATAACTGATAAGACAAAAGTTCTTATTTTTAACTACCCTAATAATCCTACCGGCATAACTTATAATGAAAAAGAGCTTAGAGAAATCTCAGAAATTATAAAAGATGCTAATATTTATGTTATAAGTGATGAAATTTATGAGGTTTTAGTTTATGATAAAAAAAGTCATGTTAGTTTTGCTAGTTTTGATTCAATGCAAGATAAAACCTTAACTATAGGGGGATTCTCAAAAAGCTTTGCTATGACTGGTTGGCGGGTTGGTTACCTGGCGGCAAATAAGGATTTAGTAAAAGAAATTTCAAAGGTTGTAGGGCATACTACCTCATGTCCGTGCTCGGTATCTCAAGCTGCAGCTTTAGCGGCACTAGAAGATAAAGAGTGGCAATCCCAAATTAGTTTAAAATTTGAAGAAAGAAGAA
>JAIPHQ010000039.1 GCA_021735115.1 Candidatus Omnitrophota bacterium | reverse complement strand
GGAAGGTTGGTTATTAAATAATAACATTTTTAATGGAGGTAGGTATGCATAAAATGACTCAAGAGAATTTGGAAAATGCTTTTGCTGGAGAATCACAAGCTCATATGAAGTATTTAATCTTTTCTGAAAAAGCAGCTTCCCAAGGTTTTCCTAACATTGCACGCCTTTTTAGGGGGATAGCCTTTGCTGAAAAGGTCCATGCGACCAATCATCTTCGAGCTTTAGAGAAGATTTTTGATACAAAAGAGAATTTAGAAGTTGCTATTGATGGGGAAACTTTTGAGGTTGACCAGATGTATCCGGCTTACTATAATCAAGCCAAGGAACAGAATGAACCAGAAGCGATAAAGACTACCCATTATGCACTTGAAGCAGAAAAAATACATGCGGAGATGTATAAGGAAGCAAAAGAAGAGGTTAACCAAGAAAAAGACATAACTTTATCTGATCTTCATATTTGTGATGTTTGTGGCCATACGGTAGAAGGAGAAGCTCCTGAGGTTTGTCCGATTTGTAAAGCTAAAAAGGAAAGGTTTCAGAAATTCTAAAGGAGGCAAGAATATGCTTACAGAAAAAGTTGAGAAAGTATTAGAAGAGGTTCGTCCTGTTCTTAGAGCTGATGGAGGCGATGTAGAATTAGTTGAAGTTTCAGATCAAGGTGATGTTAAAGTAAAATTAACTGGTGCTTGCGGACATTGTCCCATGAGTACCTATACTTTAAAACTTGCCATTGAGCAAAAATTAAAAGAAAAAATACCCGAGATTAAAAGTGTCGAACAAGTCTAAGTTGGAACGCATAAAATGAACTTTCTTTACAAATTAAGTAAGCATGATAAAATTTGTTTCTATTGGGATGAAGGTAAAAAAAAAGGGGGGGGTAATATGGATAAGTATAGATGTACAGTTTGTGGCTATATTTATGACCCTAAAAAGGGTGATCCAGATAATGGGATAGAGCCGGGAACCAGTTTTTCTGATATTCCTGATTCATGGGTTTGCCCTGAATGTGGAGTAGGGAAAGACCAATTTGAGAAAATAGAGTAAATGGAGCTAACATATGGAAAATCAATTTAGCCCACAAGAAATATTAAAAATATCAATTAAAGTTGAAGAAGCAGGCGCAAAACTTTATGATAAGCTATCAGAACAAACTGATAACCAAGAAGTTAAAAAAGTTTGGGATTATCTAAAAGAGCAAGAAATAGAACATAAAAAGATATTTTCTAATATTTTAAGCCAAGCAGGGGATTATATGGTTTATGATCTTAATCCTGGCGAATATAACAATTATATACGGGCGATTGCTTCCGAATATATCTTTAGCCCTCAATTAATTGAAGAAAAATTAGGCCAAGATTTTAAAGATGATTTAGAAGCAGTAAATTTTGGGATTAGTATTGAAAAAGAATCAATTTTAGTTTATTCATCCTTTAAAGAATATATGAAAGCAGACAAAAGAGAATTAATTGATGAAGTGATAAATCAAGAAAAAAAACATTATACTGATTTAGTTAACTTAAAGAAAACATTAAAAAGATAATTTGAGGTTGAATTTTGGTAATTAATGAAGAAATCAAATTATTTCCTCAAGAAGTTCCTTCCTTTACAAAAAAAATTCTTAAAAAATTAAAAATTAATGGTATCAAAGAAGAAATTCTTTTTGATTTAAAGCTTGCGCTTAATGAGGCATTGATTAATGCTATCAAGCATGGTAATAAGTCTGATAAAAATAAATCAGTTTTTTTAAAAATAACTAAAAAAGCTGATAAATTAGAAATTTGCATTGAAGATAAAGGTAAAGGGTTTGACTATAAAAATTTAAAGCTGCCTACCGTTAAAAATAATTTAACTAAACAGTCAGGCAGGGGTGTATTTTTAATTAAAAAATTTATGGATGAACTTAATTTTTTTGATAGAGGCTGTAAATTAAAAATGGTAAAGTATTTAAACAGGGAGGGTAGATGAAGATAAGCGAGGAAAAAAGAGATGATACAATAATTGTTTCTGTTTCTGGAGAAATTAATATCGATACTTCACCGGATTTAAGAAAAGCTTTTGATCAATATACCCAACAAGGCATAAAAAAAGTAATTATTGATTGTGTAAATCTTACCTACATTGATAGTTCAGGTCTGGCAACATTGATTGAGCTTATGCAGCGGTTGAAAAAAATAGAAGGAGAGTTAAAAATTTGTAATTTAGAAAATAAAGTAAAAAGTGTATTTGAAGTAACAAAACTTGATAAATTATTTGATATTTGTGCCAGTCAAGAGCAAGCAGTTGAGAGGTTTAAGTGATTGCAAAAATTGGCAAAGGTTTAATTTCATTTTATCAGTCAGTAATTGGGGTGACAGTTCTTTTCCTTGATATTCTTTATTGGATATTTATCGGTCCCTTTAAGTCTAAACCAGTCCGCCGCGAAAGTATTTTCCATCAAATGATTTTTGTGGGGCTACGTTCGGCTTTAATTGTATTTTTTGTAACTATCTTTACAGGAATTGTATTGGCAATGCAGTCTGCTTATCAATTAGAACAAATGGGGGCAACCATTTATGTGGCATCACTAGTTGCAGTATCGTTAACTAGAGAGCTAAGCCCTGTACTTGTGGGATTAGTTATTGCGGGCCGAGTCGGTTCGGCAATAACTGCAGAAATTGGTTCGATGAAAGTTAGTGAGCAAATTGAAGCTTTAAATATAATGGCGATAAATCCAGTGCGGTTTTTAGCTGTGCCTAAATTTATTGCTTTGTTTTTTATGCAGCCTTGTTTGACTATTTTAGGTAATATTTCTGGGATGTTAGGAGGGTATTTGGTAGGGATAACCAGCCTCGGGCTGCGTTCCTCACTTTATATCCAAACTACTTTTAAGTACCTAGAACTAAAAGATATTTACACTGGCCTATCAAAATCTTTTGTGTTTGGGATAATTATTGCCTTAATTGGCTGTTATCAGGGTTTTAACACAAAGGGAGGGGCAGAAGGAGTAGGTAAGGCTACAACTAAAAGTGTAGTGATTAGCTTTATTTTAATAATTTTGGCAGATTGTGTATTAACCGCAATGTTTTATTTTTCAAATGTCTGATAACAATAATAAAAAAGAAGTAATTATCTCTTTAAAGAATGTTACCAAAACTTTTGGCGACAGAACTGTTATCGATGATATAAGTTTAGATATCTATCGTGGAGAAACTTTTGTAATCATGGGCTGCTCGGGTTCAGGTAAATCTACTTTGATGAGAGTAATGACTGGGGCCCTAAAACCTGATTCTGGTGAAGTTATTATCAAAGATAAAAATATAGCTACAGCTAAAGATTCTGAGTTAAATAAAATAAAAAAGGCAGCCGGGATGCTTTTTCAATATTCAGCCCTTTTAGATTCACTTTCGGTAAAAGATAATGTTGCTCTTCCTATCCGTGAACATACTAAATTAGCAGAAAATATAATAGAGATTATAGTTAAGATGAAGCTTTCTTTGGTAGGTTTACGCGGTTTTGAAAATTATTTTCCTTCAGAAATCTCAGGCGGAATGCGCAAACGGGTAGGTCTGGCTCGGGCCATTGCTCTTGATCCGGATATTGTATTTTATGATGAGCCTACATCCGGCCTTGATCCGGTGGTTGGAGGGGTAATTGATAAATTAATTAAGGATTTAAGTAAAAAATTACTTATTACTTCAGTAGTTGTAACCCATAATATGCAATCTGTTTTTGATATCGCTGATCGCTCAGCAATGATTCATAAAGGAAAAATTACCGAGATTAATTCCAATCAAAGCTTAAAAGAAACCAAAAACCCTTATGTAAGGCAATTTATTGAAGGTAACCCGGAAGGTCCGATGAATGTTTTTAGTGATGTAGATATCCAAGATGTGATAGAATAAATTACAGTGATTAATAAAAAGGTGGTAGAAGATGAAAAAATACGGTAATGAGTTTAAGGTGGGGTTATTTTTTTTAATTTGTATTCTAGGTTTGGCGGCAATTACTTTTAAGACGGGAAAAGTGAGCTTTAAAAAAGAAGGTTATAATTTATATGTAACTTTTAATGAAGTAGCTGGTTTAGATGTAAAGGCGCCGGTTATGCTTAATGGTTATGAGGTAGGAGAAGTTAAAGAAGTAAAAGTTGTTTCCCAAAAAGACCGAACTCATATTCTTCTAAAGCTTCTTATTGATCAAGGTGTAAAAATAAGAATTAATCCAAAAGTATCGATTAAAACATTGGGGATGATGGGGGAAAAGTATATTCAAATAACAGCTCATACCGGTGAGAGTTTTCTAAAACCTGATAGCAGGTTGGAAGGTAATCCATATGTGGATATGGATGCTTTGATTGATAATCTGAATAGCTTAACTGAAGAAGTTAAAAAATTAACTAAAAATTTAGATTATACTGTAGAGAGTAATCAGGATAAAATTAGTCGAATGGTTAGCAATTTAGAAACAACTTCCGGAAATTTAGAAGAATTTTCAGCTGATATTAAAAGCCATCCCTGGAAGTTATTATTTAAAAAATGATTCGTTCAACGTTCAACGTTCTATGTTCAACGTTTAATATAATGCAACAAAAGTGTTGTCAATCCTTCGACTACGCTCAGGATTGACCCTGAGCAAAGTCGAATGGGTCAACGAAAATGTTGCATTAAAATTTAATAAAATGGAGGCGGAAATGAAGAAATTATTTTTATTTTTGTTTTTATTTTCTTTTTTATTTACAGGTTTGGTTTTGGCTCAAACTGCCAAAATTATAAGGTTAGAAGGTAACGTAGAAATGAAGATTTCTGAAACTGATAATTGGCAGATAGCCACTGTCGGAACCTATCTTAAGAAACAAGCTGAAATTAAAACTGATAAAGATTCATCTTGTACACTTGCTTTTGATGAAAAATTAGATAATTTAATAACTATTGAGCAAAATTCTCAGCTTATCCTTGAACAATTAAAACCGGCAGAATTATTTCTCCCAAAAGGCCGGGTATTTAGCATCATTGATAATTTAGCTGATTTAGGGGAGTTTAAAGTCAAGACTCCAGTTGCAGTGGCAGGAGTCCGGGGGACTGGGGACTCGGTTGAATCTGGCGAAGATGGAACTAGGGTTAAGTGTTTTCAAGGCGAAATTTATGTTAAAAGTTTGCTAAAGCCAGGTAGTCCTATTTTAGGCAGTGGGTTAGGAGTTAATATAGGCTCTGGCGGCCAAATTGGCAATATTTTTAATTTAACTGGGGATGACTGGCGGGTTTGGCAAAGATTTATCTCTGGAATTAATAATTTAAGAGGCGGCCCCAGGCAAAGGCCGGGCGGGCCTTCTCCCTTTGAGAATCTGAAAAGTGAAGGCCGGGAGTCAATCCGGGAAGATTTTTTTGAAAAAAGAAGAGAAGATAATACAAGAAGTATAGATTCAGAGAATGAAAACGATAATAATTTTAATGGCATCACAGATAGACCATACTAAGTTGAGTTTGTCATTGCGAGGAGCGAAGCGACGAAGCAATCTCTACAAATATTGAATAGAATTTAGGGAGTAATTATGAGTGTAAAAAATAAAATATTAATTTCGTTTTTTTTAGGATTATTTTTTGTTTGTAGTTTTAATTCTTTCGCCCAAGTCTCTGAGGAAAAGGAAGAGGTTAAGTTAGAAAGGCCAGAAGCAGAAAGTTATCAATTTAGGCCGGACATTAATCACAGGATATCTTTATTTTCCGGTTATGATACTAATGTAAGATTATCTAATCAAAGAAAAGGAGATATCTTTGAAGAGTTTCTTTATTCTTTTGATTATAACCAAAAGCTATCAACTGACTTGGAATTTAAATTAGATTATGATTTTGATTTTGTAAATTACAATGAAGTAACAGATATCAGCAGTTTGCTTAATCATCTTCGTCTAGAACTAAATAAACAATTTTCTCTATGTAAGGTGGGAGTTGGTTATGATTTAGGCCTGCTTTATTATCCCAAGAATAATGACGGTGATTTTCTCCTCCATAAAGGTTTTGTTTATCTTCAAAAGCAGCTAGGAGCTTTTGATCATAAAATACAATTTGAGGCCGGCAGTAAAGATTACTTGAGTCAAAATATCTTAGGCGATAATATTTCAACTCGCGAATCTAGTGAACGTCTAGATCGTAGAATTGCTGCTTTTTATCAAATTGGCCTAGATATTAACCGGCGCCTTTATTTATCTTTCCGCACTAAATTTTTACGCAATGATTCAAATGCCCATTATCTTGATTTTTATGATTACAATGCATATGAGCAAAGACTATCTTTGACTTATCAGGCAACTCAGAAAACCTATCTTTTAGCTGATTTTAGTTATCAGCGGAAAGAATATAAAACCCGAACAGTTACCAATCAAAATTATAAGCAAAAAGATGATTTTTATTCAACGCGAGCTGGTTTAATGCATTTTTTAAGCAGAAAGGCAGCCTTATCTCTAGATTATATTTATCGTTACAACTCATCAAATGAAGATTTGGAAGAATACTCGGAAAATGTAATCAGCTGCGGCTGGCATTATTACTTCTAAACAATGAAGTTTTTTAAAAAAGTTCCCCCTAAAATTTGGTGTTTTTCCTTCCTATTTTTATTAATTATAATTATTTCCTTAACTAATATTTTTGCTAGTTTTGATCTATTTTTTTATGACCTATTTTTTAGATTACGTCCCAAGCCAGCAGTTTCAGAGAAAATAGCAATTATTGAAATAACCGATAATACTTTAAATAAATTGGCCGCTTGGCCGCTTCCCCGTGATTTTCATGCCAGTTTAATTGAAGTATTGGGAGAGTTTGGTGCAGAAGCTGTTGTCTTTGATATTATCTTTGCTGAAAATACTTTTTATGATCAGGTATTTTCAAAAGCAATAGCAAAAGAAAAAGTTTACTTGCCGATAGTTTTTTACTTAGATGACCTAGAAAAAAATTGGGCTCCC
>JAIPHQ010000038.1 GCA_021735115.1 Candidatus Omnitrophota bacterium | reverse complement strand
TGATATTCAATTTCCCAAAAAAAGGGTTGTGATTAATCTTGCTCCTGCTGATATTCCTAAAGAAGGTTCTTTTTATGATTTACCAATAGCGGTGGGAATTATTGCGGCTTCATCTGATTGCCAACTGCCGAAAGAAAGTTTATTTTTTGGCGAACTTTCTCTAGATGGTAAATTGCGCCATACAAAAGGTGCTTTACTCCTAGCTTTGTTTGCTAAAGAAAGAGGGATAAAAAATATTTTTATTCCGAAACAATCGGTAAATGAAGCTGCTGTTGTTAAGGGTGTTAATATTTATCCAGTAGAAGATTTAAGCCAATTAATTTTTTCATTTTATGATCAAAATATTTTAAAGCCAATTAAAAATACAAAATATAGAGGCAAGCAAGTTTTTAAGAAGTGTGAATTTGACATGTCAGAAATATTGGGACAAGAGCAATCAAAGCGAGCTTTAGAAATTGCTGCAGCCGGGGCTCATAATTTGTTTATGACTGGCAGCCCCGGTTCAGGAAAAACTATGCTAGCGCAAGCTTTTTCCGGTATTCTTCCTTCTTTGACCGAAGAAGAATCATTAGAAGTAACTAAGATCTATTCAGCTTCCGGTTTGATTCCGCCGGAAGGGTCTGTTATTAAAAATAGACCTTTTCGGTCACCACATCATACAGTTTCATCAATTGGCCTTATCGGAGGCGGCAGCAAGATAAAACCAGGAGAAATAAGTTTAGCTCATAGAGGGGTTTTGTTTTTAGATGAATTTAACGAATTTTCCCGTTCTGCGTTGGAAGCTTTAAGACAGCCTTTAGAAGATAATCGGATAACTATCTGCCGCAGCCGGGGTAAGGTAACTTTTCCGGCTCAATTTATTTTACTTGCATCGGCTAATCCTTGTCCTTGTGGTTATTTATATCATCCTAAAAAAAATTGTATTTGCACCCAAAGAGAAATTGAAAAATATAGAAAAAAGATATCAGGGCCGCTTCTAGACCGGATTGATATTGCAATAGAAGTTCCCGTTGTAGATGTAAAAGATTTTTCTGCCAATCAAAACAGCCACAAATCTTTAGAAAGTTCAAAAACAATTAGAAAGAGGGTTTTGAAGGCAAGGAAAATTCAAAACGAACGCTTGCGTCATGAAAACATTTATACTAATGCCGAGATGGGTAATAGCCAGATAAAAAAGTATTGTTGGCTTTCTGATCAAGTAGAGAGGATTTTAATCCAAGCTACTGCAAAGTTTTGTCTATCAGCTCGCGCCTATTTTAAAACCATAAAAATAGCCCGTACTATTGCTGACTTAGATTCTTCTAAAAATATTGATATTGTTCATATGGCAGAAGCCTTGCAATATCGGTATCGAAAAAATAATGGATAATAAGCATAATTTGATAATTGGCAATTTAGGAGAAAGTGTTGCTAAAGATTATTTGAAGAAGAAAGGATATAAGATTATTACTCAGAATTATAGAACCAGATATGCAGAAATTGATTTAGTTGCTATTTATAGACGAGTTTTAATTTTTATCGAGGTAAGAACTAAAATTGGTGAGCGCTTTGGATCTCCCGAAGAAACATTAACTAAAAAAAAGATAAATAAAATTACCAAAAATTGCCTGGCTTACATTTATCAAAATGGTTGGAGGAAAGATTACAGGATAGATGCAATATGTGTTGTATTTGAAAAAAATAAAGGATTAAAGAGAGTCAGCCATTATAAAAATATTTTATTTTAATCTATTTTTTGAGCTGATCTTTCAGACGATTTGAGATTTCATCATCTTTATTGTGAGAGTGTTTTCGCCAGGAATCAAGGATCATAACTAGATTTTTCCCGCTTTCACTTTCAAATGACCAACGAATGCCTAAGATTAAGGCTCCGATTAGAAATTGGAGGAAATATTTAGGTATTATGAAGGATAATCCGAAAAAGATAATTGTAGCTGCCAAAAACAGCCTTCTTTTTATTACCTTTTTTTGAGATTCATTTTTTTTATTCTTGGTTTTTATTGAATTTAAATTAGTTTTTGTTCTATTTATAATATTTTCCGGCAGAGAATCAAAATCATTCTGTTTATGTTTTCCAAGGGCTTCAGCCGCGATACTGATTTGGCTAAGGCAAAAACTACAATTAGCGATGTGGTTCTCTAAAGATTTACGTTTTTCTTGATTTAAATTATTTTGAAGATAATCTATCAAGTCTTGATTATCAGGGCAATTTTGGCTTTTTGTCATTGAATTTGCATTTAATTTTTCTTTTAAATATTTCTGAATTACTTCTTTTTCTCTTTCCATATTACTCTCCCTCTAACTTATAGACGAAATTAAACTCACTTTTCTTTCATTTTTTTTAAATTATTTTTAATTTTTTCTTTTGTTCGGACGATTATCGTAGAAATTGTATTTATTGATAGCCTTGTAATTTTTGCAATTTCTTGGTGGGTTTTCTCTTCTAAGATGTTTAAAGAAATGATAATTTTTTCTTTATCTGATAAATTTTCAATTATTGTATTAACTAGAGCAAAATCATCACGGTTGAGTAAGCTTTCTTTAAAACTATCATCTCTAAAAGTTGTAAAATCAATTGTCAAATCCTCTCTATTATTAAATTTTTTTCGCATATAATCAATAGTTTTATTGGAGGAAATCATTGCCAGCCATCCGGGTAAAAATTTTATATTTTTTAATTGGTTTAATTTATTTTCTTCAAAAAGAGTTAAGAAGACTTCTTGAAAGATATCTTCTATATCATTTTGTTGATATTCGGAGGTAATTTTTTTTATTCGTTTACGAATTGCCCAATAGATAACCTTTCCATACTTTTTTAAAAATATTTTCCAGGCTTTTTTATCTTTTTCGAGGCAAAGTCTAATTAGTTTTGCTTCATTCATAAGATTAGATAATGAGGTCTTTTTAAAGGAATTTTACCGTTTATTTTAAAAACTGTAAAGCTTTTTTGCCAAAAAAAGTTAAAATTGTTGCCAAAGGAAGGTTCTGCTATTATAATAATTACCAATTGTTAACAATAACTAATTAACTATTTTAAGGAGGAGATATGGCGGATTTAAAGTTGACTAAGGCTGAGGTTAAAGAAGGGGCTCCTTTTGCGGCACTTTCCTATATTTTTTGTTTATGGATTTTAGTTTTTATCTTTAAAAAAGATAATAAATTTTCTTATTTTCATGCGCGTCAAGCTGTAGTTATCTTTTTTGCTGAGGTAGCTTGTTTAGTTTTTCAGTTTATTCCTATAGTGGGAATGATTTTTATTTTACTTAACTTCTTATTGATGTTAGTTTCTCTATATGGAGTCTATATTTCTTTAATCGGAGAGGCGAAAAAAATACCGGTTATTGGAAAACTTGCTGATAAATTTGTAATTTAATTATGGCTGATTTAACCCCTTATTTTAAAGACGGATTTACCAATAGTGAAACCTGGCGGGTTTTTCGGATCATGAGTGAATTTGTTGATGGTTTCGAAGAACTGTCGGTTGTAAATAAAGGAGTTTCATTCTTTGGTTCTAAATGTTTAGCTAAAAGCCATCCCTTTTATAAGTTTGCTTATAAAGCTGCGTACGATATGACTAAAAATGATTATCAGGTTATTACCGGTGCCGGCCTTGGGATTATGGAGGCGGCAAATAAAGGTGCTTATGATGCCGGTGGCTTATCGGTTGGCCTAAATATACTTATTCCGGAGAAACAAATTCCTAATGAATATATAAATCACTTAATTGAGTTTCGTTATTTCTTTGTCAGAAAGGTTATGTTTGCAAAACATTCTCATGCTTTTGTGGTTTTTCCGGGAGGCTTTGGTACTTTAGATGAGTTATTTGAGATTTTAGCTTTAGTTCAGACGCTACGAATTAAGCCAGCACCGGTAATTTTAGCTTGCCGGAAATATTGGGTAGGTTTAATTGATTGGTTGAAAGAAAAAGTCTTAGCAGAGAGCTGTATTGAAAAAAGAGACTTGAATTTGTTGAAAATTGTAGATAAGCCAAAAGAAGTTTATCAGGCAATAAAAGATTTTTATTTACCAACTAAGAAAAAAAGAAAGTAAAATGAATTTTTTGCGTATTTGGCAAGATATTGATTTAGCCGATATTAAAAAGCACTTACTTGTGATTGGAGAGCTTTCAGCAGAGTGTTTTAATTGTCACGAGTTAGGAATAAATTCAAAAAGCCGCAGTTGCCCTAAATGCGGGACAGTTTTCAAATACATCGGGTTTAGAAGAAAATTACGGGGACAAGATTTTAAGAGTTTTAATCAAGAACGCACCGGAGTTAAGCTAATTGATTTTTCTGATTTTAAAAAAGCAATAAATAAAGAAGACGCCCACGATATCTTTAAATAATATATAAAAAGACTTCTCACCAAGATTTAGAAAGTAGGTCTATCAAGGGTTCGAAGTCTTCAAAAATTTTCTGTGAAAATTTTTTTGGAGAGGTCGCATAGTCCGGTCGAGTGCGCGTGTTTGGAGTACACGTGAGCCTTTTTGGCTCCGGGAGTTCGAATCTCCCCCTCTCCGCCAACCAAAAATTAAGGGTAATTTTAAATATTAAAAATATTGATAAAAATTGCGTTTATTGCTAAATAATTAAGACTGTGTTAAAATTTGCTTTTATGGAAAAGATACTTTATTGTAAAGGTAGTTCTAAAAAAGATAAGAATGCTTTCCCTTTTTCTTTTATCTCCACAACTAGTATTCAGAAGGCTCGCAGCAGGCAATATTCTATAGTTATCTTTGATTATCAGTTTATAAAAAGGAGAAAAAATGCAGATCTTTCTTTTATTAAAGATAAAGTTTGTTTTTTAGCTCTAGAAGATAATCAGAAAATAAAACTAGCTGAGCTGAGAAGGTTAGGATTTTTTGACTATTTTTATAAAAGTGACAAGAAAGATTTAATATCTTTTAAGATTAAAAAAGCTAAACAGCTTGCAGAATTAAAAGCTAAAAACTCAAAATTAGAGAAGAAAAATTTAAAACAAACCTATGATTCTGATCGATTGGCTTTGGTTGATTCTTTAACTGGCTGCCATAATTGGCGATTTTTTTTAGAAGAAGCCAAAAGGCAATTGGTACGTTCAAAACGATATTCAGAAAAAGTTTCATTTATCGGTATTGATATTGATCATTTTCGTCAAATCAATGAAATTTATGGGGTAGGTGTTGCCGATAAAGTAATAAAAGAATTAATCAAACTGCTTGATAGTCATTTACGTAAAGAAAATGTAGTTAGCCGCTGGCGGGAAGATGAGTTTTTTATCATTGCCCCTTATCTAGATAAAAAAAATGTAGCTGTAGTTGCTAATCGACTTAAAGATATTATAGCCAGCCATAGATTTAAGTGTCGAGATGTTAGTTTAAAGATTAAAGCAAGTATTGGTGCGATAAGTTTTCCTGAAGATAGTATATCCAGCCCCAAGGATGTTGCTATTGCTCTAGATAGAACTATTGCTCAAGCTAAAAGAAAAGGCGGTAATGCAGTGGTTATTTCTTCACGTTTTCAATCTAAACCAGATATAAAAAAGAGAGATAAGGCCAATATTGAGGAGATGCGCCAGAAGGTTGATAGGCTAAATATCTTGTTGAATAAAGATATTTTAGATGTAATTTATGGGTTTGCTCGGGCGATAGAGGCAAAAGACGCCTACACTGGGGCTCATGTTGAATATACTTCTAAAATCGCAAAAAGTATTGCCCGAGAGTTAAAACTACCTAAAAATGAGATTGAAGATATAGAACATGCAGCCGTATTACATGATTTAGGAAAAGTAGGTATAGATGGAAATATCTTGTCAAAAAGAAGCAAGTTAACTCCTAAAGAGCGAAAAGCAATACAGACTCATCCTTCAATTGCTGCTGAAATATTAAAAGATATCCATGGTCTGCGAGGAGCCGTTCCCGGAGTTTTATACCATCATGAGTGGTTTGATGGTACAGGGTATCCTTTAGGCCTTAAAGGCGATGAGATTCCTTTAGCGGCACGGATAGTTGCCGTGGCAGATGTTTACCAAGCTTTGATTTCAGATAGGCCCTATCGAAAAGCTTATAGTAAAGATAAAGCAATTGAGATTATGAAAAAAGAATCAGGCAGTCATTTTGATCCTAAAATTGTAAAAATTTTCTTAAAAGTTATTCAAGAGGTTAATGGAAAAAGATAATTTATATATGCAGCAAGCTTTAAAACAAGCTGAATATGCAAAGGATGAAGATGAGGTTCCGATTGGCGCGGTTATAGTTTATAACGGTAAAATTATCGCTAAAAGCTATAATCAGGTTGAAAGGTTAAAGGATCCAACTGCTCATGCTGAGATTTTAGCTATAACCCAGGCGGCAAACTATCTAAAATCAAAATGGTTAAAAAAGTGTAGGTTGTATGTTACTATAGAACCGTGTTCTATGTGTGCTGGCGCTTTAATTTTAGCTAGAATAGATAAGGTTATTTTTGGAGCAGATGATCCAAAAGTAGGAGCTTTTGGTTCAAAGGTTGATATAAATAATTTAGGCCTAAATCATAAACTTAAACTTAAAAAAGGGATACTTGGAAAAGAGTGCTCAGATATTTTAAAAGATTTTTTTAAGAAAAAAAGGGAAAATACTTTTAATAAAAAATTGACCAACCAGCTTTAATATAGTATTATAGTTTTTCTGTTAAGATTTCTCACCCAATAGTATTGGGTTCGAAATCCTCACAATTTTTTTAAAAAATTGTTTGGAGAGGTGCCTGAGCTCAATGAGACTTATCCTTGACAGTCAATCTTTAAACTCTGTGCTTGTCAAGGATTTAGTCGAATTAGTCCTGAGCGAGGCGTGAGCCGAGCCGAAGGATAGAACGGATGTTTTTATTTGGAGAGGTGCCTGAGTGGTTGAAAGGAGCTCCCTGCTAAGGAGTTGATCCTATTGCTGGATCCCAGGGTTCGAATCCCTGCCTCTCCGCCATTGCAACCAATTCGCACTCTTGTGCTTCTTGTCTAGGAGCGCAAG
>JAIPHQ010000037.1 GCA_021735115.1 Candidatus Omnitrophota bacterium | reverse complement strand
ATTAAAAAATTAGAAAAAGAATCGAGAGGAATCTATACTGGTGCAATTGGGTATATTAATCCCAAAAAACAATTTTGTTTTAATGTAGCGATAAGAACTGCTCATATCAAAAAAAATAAAGGCGAATTAGGTATAGGTGGAGGAATTTTGTATGATTCGCAAAAAGAAGCAGAACATAGAGAGGCTTTACTTAAGGCTGATTTTTTTACAAAAACTAATTTTTTCCCAAAGTTAATCGAAACAATACTTTGGTCTAAGGATAAAGGGTTTTGGCTACTTGATTTACATCTAATCAGGCTTAAAAAATCTTCTGCTTATTTTTCCTTTCCTTTTTATCAAAACAAGATAAAAAAAGAGTTAGAAAAGAAGGTAAAAGGCAAAAAGAAAGATGTCAAAATCAGGCTTTTAGTTGATTCAAAAGGTAAAGTCGATTTTTTTGTAACAAATCTAGGAAAAAAACGGCAGCCAGTTAAGGTTAAAATAAATTCTCAAAAAATTGATCCAGATAATATTTTTCTTTATCATAAAACAACTAATCGAGATTTTTATGAGAGGGAGAGAAAAAGGGCCGAAAAAGAAGGTTTTTTTGAAACCATTTTTCTAAACAAATTTAAAGAGGTTACAGAAGGGACAATCACAAATATATTTTTAGAAAAAAAGAAAAAGCTTTTTACCCCACCTATCTCTTGTGGGCTTCTCGGAGGAGTTTTGAGAAAACATTTAATTAAGAAAAAGAAGGCTTTTGAAAAAAAACTTTACTTAAAAGATTTAAAAGAGGCAGATAAAGTATATCTGGGTAATTCGGTTCGAGGATTACTTGAAGCCAACCTTATCACACCTACGCGGTGTGATAATTTGGGGAAGAATGAGAATTGAGAAAGTATTAATTTCTGATAGAATAAGGCAATGCAAGTAAAAGTAAAACGATTAAAGGTGGGGATAAAAGAGGTTAAAAAGCTAAAAAAGGATATTTTTTTACTTAGTTTCCAATCAAGCCATATTGCAAGGGTTGCCCAGCCCGGTAATTTTCTCCATTTAAAATTAAAAACAACAATATTACGCAGGCCTTTAAGTATCCAT
Organism: Candidatus Omnitrophota bacterium; assembly: GCA_021735115.1. Next base: position 5,914 of record JAIPHQ010000037.1, on the reverse strand, counting down.
AAAATCAAAAACAATCTAGTCTATATACTTTTTAAAGTAAGGGGTAAGGGGACAAAAATTTTAGCCGAAAAGACAAAAAACGATCAGCTAGATGTTATCGGCCCGTTAGGAAATGGGTTTAGGATAAAAGATAGAGAAAATTCAATTCTGGTTGCTGGAGGAATTGGGGTTGCTCCTTTAGTTTTTCTTGCAGAAAAATTAAAGAAAATACAAAATACAAAATACGAAACACGAAATACTGTATTATTGGGAGCGAAAAATAAAGATGAGATAGTTTGTGAAAAAGATTTTAAGAGTTCAGACTTTCAGGTTAATGTAACTACCGAAGACGGCTCAAAAGGGCAGAAAGGCTTTGTAACTGATTTATTAAAAAAACAACTTATGACTTATGACTTAGAACTTAGGACTAATATTTATGCTTGTGGCCCTAAAGATATGTTTTATCAAATAAGTAAAATTGTGAAAAAATACAAGAATGTGAGCACACAGCTTTCTTTTGAACAGTTTATGGGGTGTGGGGTTGGAGTTTGTTGTGCCTGTGTTATTCCTACTAAGGCTGGTTATAAAAAAGTATGTCAAGATGGTCCAGTATTTGGCCTAGAAGAGATATATTGATTTTAGGAGGAAGATATGTGGTATCTATATATAATTTTAGGAGTTGGTGCAGGTGTTTTTAGTGGATTTTTAGGAATAGGAGGCGGATCTGTAATGATTCCAGCATTGGTTTATCTAGCAGGGTATAGTCAACATCAAGCTCAAGGGACGACTCTTGCGATGATGATTCCCCCGATTGGCTTACTTGCGGCTATTAAATATTATCAAGCTGGTAATGTAAAGATAAAAGCAGCAGTCTTGATGTGTATAGGATTTTTTATTGGGGGTTATTTAGGAGCAAGGTTTGTTGATAAAATACCAGACTTAATTTTAAAGAAATCTTTTGGCGTATTCTTATTAATTGTGGCCTTAAGAATGATTTTTGGTAAGTAATTTATATCATTTGAAAATTAAGAGGTTATAGAATAAAATAAAAGCATGGATTTAGCAGTTAATATTGGCAAACTAAAATTGAAGAATCCGGTCATTTGTGCTTCTGGTACTTTTGGATTTGGGGATGAATTAAAAGGTTTAGCAAATTTTTCATCGATTGGGGCTATAGTCTCAAAAACAATTACAGTTGATCCTAAAGAAGGTAATCCTCCTCCTAGAATTTGTGAAACTGATTGTGGGGTGATTAATTCAATAGGATTAGCCAACCCCGGGGTGGATGCTTTTATCAAAGAAAAGCTTCCTGCTTTAGGAAGATTAAAGACTAAACATATTATAAGTTTAGGAGGTTTTTCTGAAAAAGAATATGGGCAATTAGTAAAAAAGTTAGATAAACAAAAAAAAGTTGATGCTTTTGAGCTTAATCTCTCTTGCCCTAATCTGGGTAAGAATAAATTAATTTCTCAAAGTCCGAAATTAACCTTTAATCTCATCAAGAATTTACGAAAATTAACAAAAAAACCCTTAATTGCAAAAGTTACTCCGGAGGTAACTGATATTATAAAAATAGCTAAAGCTGTTGAAGATGCCGGAGCTGATGCTATTTCTATGGTAAATACTTATTTTTCTTTAGCTATTGATATAGAAGCAAAAAAATCGTATTTAGGAAATATTAGTGGAGGTTACTCAGGGCCGGCAATAAAACCGATGAGCTTGTATAGAGTTTGGAAGGTAACAAATTCTGTCGATATTCCTGTAATTGGAGGCGGAGGAATTACAAATTACAAGGATGCAATAGAATTTTTTCTTGCCGGATCAACTGCAATAAGTCTGGGAACTATAAATTTAACTTATCCAAATAAATCAGAAAGTATTTTAGTAGAGGTAAAAAAATATATGAAAAAAAATAAAATGAAAAATTTAACAGATTTAAGGAGTAGCTTTAATGGATGATTTATGGTCCAAATTAGTTGTTGCCCTTGATTTAGATTCTGAAATTAAAATAAAACAGATAATTGATAAACTTTCAGTTAAGGTGAAAAAATTTAAAATAGGACCTGTAGCTTATACTAGATTTGGTCCTGACGTTATTAATTGGGTCCGTAAAAAAGGCGCCGAGGTATTTTTGGATTTTAAGCTTTATGATATTCCAAATACTATGGCCGAGACGGCAAAAGCATTTATAGATTTAGATATTTGGGCCTTTACGGTGCACCTAAAAGCTGGCCGAGATAGTATATTGATGTTAACTGAAAAAGTTTTCAAATATGCTAAAGAAAAGGACAAAAGAGCCCCTTTAATTTTTGGAGTTACAGAATTGACTTCAAAAGAAGCTTCTTTTGATCAAATTTTAAATTTGGCTAAAGAAGGCAAAAAAGCAGGAATTCAGGGGATAATCTGTAGTGTCTGGGAGGCAAAAGCGATCAAGCAAGAAACAGGGTTGCTTGCTGTAACTCCTGGAATAAGGCTTATTGGCCAACAGGCTAAAAAAAATATAATTTCTGATGATCAAAAAAGAGTTGCTAATTTAGTCGATGCAGTTAAGGCTGGTTCTGATTATTTTGTGGTGGGCCGGCCTATTGTCAAAAGTGACAATCCCTACAATTCTGCAAAGAAATTGATAGAAAGTGCAGCCTAAAAGCAGATTTTAAAATAATTTGCATTTTTATTACAAAGTCTTATAATTTTAATCTAAAATAAGAATTCGGAGGAAACATATGGATGTTAAATTAGAGAGTTTAATCGAAAAAATTAAAAAAGAAGGTGTTGACCAAGCTCAGCAACAATCAGAGCAAATAATAAAGGATGCTCACGCTAAAGAAAAGGAAATAGTCAAAAAAGCAAAGGACCAAGCCCAAAAAATTAAAGTAGAAGCAGAGCAAGAGGCTCAAAAGTTTCTGGATAACGCAAAAAGTTCTCTAAAACAAGCTGCGCGAAATGTAATTCTTTCGGTAAGAGAAAAACTTATTTCTATCTTTGACAGTATTTTGAAGCACGAGCTAAAAGAATCTTTAACACCAGAAGCAATAGCAAAAATGTTAGAATCTATAATTGATAAATGGAGCAAAGAAAAAGATAAGGAGTTTGAGGTTTTAGTAAGCAAAAAAGATAAAAAAGAATTAGAAGAATTAATCTTAGCAAAATTTGCTCAAAAAGCCCAAAATAGAATAGAGATAAAAAGTTCCAGCCAAATAGAAAATGGTTTTCGAATTGGGATAAAAGGAGAAGACACTCATTATGATTTTTCTGATGAAGGCATAACAGAGAGTTTGTCAGTTTTTTTAAATCCCGCCATAGCAGATTTAATCTCAAATAAAGATGGATAAATATTATTATCTTATTACCCAACTGCCTTTTCTTAAGTTTGGAGAGAAAAATTATATAAATAATGATTCTTTTTTAGAAGAAGCAAAGAAGTGGTTAAGCGAGGAAAACTTTAAAGATTTACAAGAAGCTAATATTGATAATTTAGAAGGAAAAACTAAAATAAGGTTTTTGCAAGAATATAAAAAGTTTGAACTAACTTTAAAAAAAGAATTAGCTGCTTACAGAGAAAATAAAAATAGACAACAAGAATCTCAACCAAAAGAAGTTTTAAAAAAAGATCTTATAGAAGGGAATCCTTTAGAAGTTGAAAAAAAATTATTGTATTATCGATGGCAACAAATAGAAGAAAGTTCTAAAGATTATGTTTTCAATCTTGAAGCAGTAATTGCTTATTTTTTAAAATTGCAAATTTTAGAAAAAGTATTAAGTTTTGATAAAGAAAAAGGAACTAAAAAATTTGATTCATTAACAGAGGTAGAAGATGCAAAAACACGGTAAGATTATAGCTATTAGCGGCAATATGATTACAGTTGAATTTGGTGAAAGTGTTTCCCAAAATGAAGTAGGCTATGTGGTGGTGGGTCAGCAGCGTCTTAAGTCAGAAGTAATCCGTATAAGTCAAGATACTGCTTCTATGCAGGTTTTTGAAGATACAAAAGGGATAAAGGTAGGTGATAAAATTGAATTCTCTGGTGAGATGATTTCAGTTGAACTTGGCCCGGGTCTTCTCGGTCAAGTTTATGATGGCCTGCAAAACCCTCTTCATGATTTAGCTAAAGAATGTGGAGTCTTTTTGCCAAGGGGGAGGCAACTTGAGGCTATAGATAGCCAAAAAAAGTGGCACTTTAGACCTAAAGAAAAACTAAAGGGAAAAAAAGTTTCAGCTGGCCAACCCCTAGGTTATGTTGAAGAAGGTATTTTTAAGCATTTTATTTTTGTTCCTTTTTCTGCTAAAGGAGATTTGACTGTTATTGAACTTTCCTCAGAAGGCGACTATAAAGTTAAAGATAAAATTGCGATCTTAAAAGACCAAGACGGCAATACTATTGAAGTAAATATGATTACTATTTGGCCGGTTAAAGTTCCAATTTCAGCTTATAATCAAAAACTTACCCCACAAGAACCACTAATTACTAAAATGAGAATTTTAGATACTTTTTTCCCGGTTGCCAAGGGGGGCACTTATTGTATTCCGGGTCCATTTGGTTCTGGAAAAACTGTTCTTCAACAACTCATAAGCCGTTACGCAGATGTAGATATTGTAATTCTTGCTGCTTGTGGAGAAAGGGCTGGAGAGGTAGTTGAAACTTTAAAAGAATTTCCGAAGTTAGAAGATCCACGCACAGGGCGTTCTCTTATGGAGCGGACTATTGTTATTTGTAATACAAGCTCTATGCCGGTTGCAGCACGAGAAGCATCTGTTTATACTGCGGCAACTCTAGGTGAGTATTATCGCCAGATGGGGCTTAATGTTTTATTGTTGGCAGATTCCACTTCTCGTTGGGCTCAAGCTATGCGGGAAATTTCGGGAAGATTGGAAGAAATTCCTGGGGAAGAGGCATATCCTGCCTATCTTGAATCTCGGATTGCTGAATTTTATGAAAGAGCCGGACATATCCAACTCTCTTTTGATGCAAAAGGAAGCCTTACTATTGGTGGAACTGTATCACCAGCGGGAGGAAATTTTGATGAACCGGTTACACAATCTACTCTTAAGGTGGTGGGGGCTTTTCATGGGTTATCGCGGGATAGAGCTAATGCCCGCAAATATCCTTCAGTTGATCCGCTGCAGAGTTGGTCACGTTATCAAACTCCTTTAGACAAAGATAAAGTAAAAAAAGCCAGAGATGTCTTAATTAAAGGAGATGAAGTGGATCAAATGATGAAAGTTGTAGGAGAAGAAGGAACTTCAATAGATGATTATCAAGTATATCTAAAAGCAGATTTTTTAGATACAGTTTACCTACAACAAAATGGATTTAATCCTATAGATGCAGCAACAGATATTGAAAGACAGGTTTATGTTTTTGATAAAATATCTTCTATTCTTGGCGTTGAATTCAGTTTTCCTGATAAGGATCATGCCAGAAAGATGTTTTATCAGTTAAGATCATTTTTTATTGACTGGAACTATGCCGAAATTGATTCGGATAAATATAAAAAATTAGAAAAAGAAATTGACAATTTCCTAAATTCACAAAAACATAAAGAGGAAGAAGATGAAAAAAGTTCATAGTAAAATTTTAAGTATTGTAGGAAATGTAATTACAGTTAAGGCTAAAGGAGTTGCCTATGAAGAGCTAGCGGAAGTTAGAAGCCATCGAGGAAAGTCATTAGCTCAAGTTATAAAAATTGATAAAGATTTAGTTTCTTTACAGGTTTTTGCGGGTAGCCGAGGAGTTTCAACTAATGACCAGGTGGTGTTTTTAGGCCATCCGATGAAAGTTTCATTTTCAGAAGATATGTTAGGTAGGGTGTTTGATGGGAGTGGAAGGCCGCGTGATAAAGGGCCAGATTTAGCTGAAAATACAATCGAGATTTCCGGGCCTACAGTTAATCCAGTTAAAAGAACTATACCGGAAAGAATGATTAGGACAAATAT
>JAIPHQ010000036.1 GCA_021735115.1 Candidatus Omnitrophota bacterium | reverse complement strand
GCTATTTAGGACACCCTATAAGTTCTTACCTGTCATTGTAATGACATTAAAGGCTGCAAATAGTTATTGTAAACGTTATTTTTTTTGATAAAATGATATCAATGAAACGACTTTTATTTTTTTTAATTATCTTTTTTTGCCTGCCTTCAGTTTTTGCTGTTTCTGGAGATGCTTATTTAGTTGAAACTGGGGAAAAATATATTAACCAAGAGCGGTTTCAGGAAGCAAAAGTTGAGTTTGAAAAGGCGCTTCAAGTTAATCCTAATAACAAAGAAGCTAAAGAACAGTTGAGCCAATTACGCCAGAGGGAAATTGAAAAAGCTTTAGATAAATATTCAAAAGCAAAACCAGCATCTAAAAGAAAAACCAGCCAGAAAATAACAAAAGATACAAAGCCATCTCCTCCTCAAGAACCTATCGTTGAACAACCGGAAGAAAAAGAGTCTAAATTTTCCTTAAAAGGTGATTATCAATTAAGTTTTGGGGTTGAATCAGGTGATGCGATCTGGAAGAGAGCCAATGCTGATTTAAATGAAGAAAATTGGCGTATTCTTGATAATACTGCTTATAACCGGCGGGAAAATACTTTTGACCCGGCAATCTTTAGCCGGTTGTCATTCCAACTAGATTATCCTCAAGAACAAGGCTGGGGTTTTTATAGCAATTTTGATATTAGCCCCTGGAGTTTTATTGGTAAAAGCAATAAAGTTACTGTTTCTCACGATGGAGATACAGCTACTTTCCAGTATTTGTATTGGTCTAATGATCGTTATACTGTAAATCAATCAATAAATACCAATCTTAAAGCCGATTCTTTTTCTTTGCCGGAAGTAAAAGTAGTTGATGGAAAAACTCATGAGTTGACCGTTACTACTATGAATGGGAACATTTTTACAATTGGAGAACAAGAAATTAATCGAGAATTTTGGCCTTTAAGAGAAATGTATTTTAATTACGATAATGATCCCCTTAGTTTAAAAATATTTCCAGCTGCTTTGGAGAATGCTGATTATATCTCTGATGATCCGTTAAAAATTACCGGAAACAGAACTTATTGGGAAGAATCACAATGGTTGGTAAATTGGCAACCTGGTATTTTAGAATCAGGGGCAGCTCCTGTTGGATATTATAAAGGAAGCTTTGATGATACATTAGCATATTATACTCGTGATTCTTACGGGACCCGCCTTACTGCTTTGCGTGGTTTTGCATTAAATTATGATTTAGAAGGCATGAATATTGATTTTACAGCGGCCTCTCCTAAAGAACTCTGGCAGGACTACGATAGTTTTAATACTTGGGAATCTGCCTTGAGAGCAAAATATTTAAGTTTAGATAATATCGTTTTAGGTTTTACCTACGGGGGAAAATTTGGTTACAACAAAAGGGCTTTAGATGTCTTTAACAATGTATTTGGCTTAGATGCAAATATCGGCTTGGGGGACAATACAGAACTTTTATTAGAAGGGCTTACCTCTTATACTGAAGCTGACCGAACCTCTAATTATGAAACTGAAAAACGGGGTAATGCTTTTCATGTTAGTCTAGTTAATTCATCAAGCGGAATTTTTGGTAAAGATTACTTTGGCGTTAATCCGAAAAAAAATGAACCCTTTTACAAAATGAGATTATCTTTAACTCATATGGATAAAAGTTTTGAAAGTGCTTTAGCCAGTTATCGTCAAACCAGGGATGATGAGTATTGGTCAAGGCATATTACCTTTCGTGAACCCTTTGAATCTTATCGTATGGGAGGCCTCTATGGGCCGTCGTTGAGTTGGGATGATATTGAGCCTTTTCGAATTGGAGATGGGATTGATTACGGCCGGGATGTAATCAGCTTAAGGGTGGAGTGGGAAAATTTGCTTGATGACAGATTAGATGCCTTATTTGATGTTCGCAATGTTCATGATACCGAGGGAAAATTTCTTGAGAATGTTGCCAGATTAGAAGGCCAATTTAAATTAACTGATAAACTGACTACAAAGTTTTTAGGCATTTATCAAAAAATGCCTAAAACTGTTGCTGGTATTGACCCTTTTGTTTTTGATCCTCAAACCGGTGATTATTATAACAACGATAAAATAGAAGATGGCAAAGACCCTTCTTTAAAGACAGTTGGCCTAGGTGCTAATTATGATTTTTTTAAATGGCTGAATTTAAATTTTAGCTGGGAACACTCTAATGACGTAACCTTAGCTTATGATAATTTTCCTAGAAGCATTTTAAATAATGTAGATTGGTGGACTACTACCACTAGTGGAGGAAAAACATTTTGGCAAGAAGTTCACCAAGTTTATAATAATGAATATTTTCCACTACCGCCTTATCCTTATTTTGATATCTTTAAAGTAGGTTTAGGTTTTCGGCCCACCGACAAAATTAACCTATATCTTGACTATACCCGTAATGAATATTATTGGGCTCAAATTATCGATGAAAATATGAATCATATTGGGATTTCGGCTAGTTATCTTCCCACTGAAAAAATTGGTTTTTATCTAAGGTATGTATATTCTAAAGTTAATGATTTATCTGAATTAAATGATGATACCCGTGTAGTTAAACGTACACACCATACAGTATTCTCAGAAGTAAGATTTAGATTAGAGGAAACAAGTGAGTTGATTGCTCAATACGGTGTTGGTAATACCGGTGGAATTTTAGAATCAACTTATACTCCTTTTGGGGGAGGAGTGCCGACCCTAGATACTCAACATATTTTTAGAGTTTATTATCGGAAAAAGTTTTAATATTTTACAACTCATTGCAACAAACTTCTTTACACTAATTATCAGCAATGATATAATTAGGAAAACAAAAAAGATTATAAAAAGGGGGAGGAATTAATGGATAAAACGAAAGTTGTTCCTGTAATTTTATTGGTTATTATTTTAGGGGTAGGTTTTGTAGCCTATAATTTTTATGCGCAGAATACACAATTAAAAGCAAATAATCAGGAATTAAAAAATATTAACAGTTCTTTGCAAAGAGAAAAAAATAACTTACAGCAAGAAAACCAAAGAGAAATTCAAAAGAATAAAGAATTAAGCCAAAGAATTAGTAGTATAAATCAACAACTTTCTCAAATAGAGCAAGAAAGAAATGAGTTGAAAGATAAATATCAAGGAGCTGTCCGCCAAAGAGATCAATTAGCAGAAAAACTTAAAGAGAAATCACAAAGTGTTCATGTAAAAAGAGAAGCTGCTACTCCTGGTAAAAGTGATGATTATTGGGCAGATTTTATTCAGGAAAAGGCAGAGTTGGAAGCTCAAGTTGACAGACTTAAAAATGAAGTACTTGATGCTAAAAGTCAAGTTGCTCAATTTAAAAACCAGAATGAAGAATTAAGCCTAGATGTAAATGAGGTTAAAAAAGAAAAAGAAAGATTGGAGCAAGAAATTAATACTAAACAAAGAGCTTTGAGAGTTATGAGTATGGATTTGGTAGCTGAACGACGGCAGAGAGGAGAAGCGGTTGATGAAGTTAAAAAGCTTAGGAATGAAACCAGCAGCTTAAAAAGACAATTAATAATTGCTAACCGGCAAAAAGGCAAGCTTCAAGATAAACTTAGAGAAACTTTAGATAAGAAAAATATATTAGAAGAAAAAATAATTGATGCTGAAAGTGTTTTACAAGAAAAATCTTTAGCTTTTGAGGAATTGCAAACTGATTTAAGCCAAACTATGGAAGAGGGCCGAAGGGCAACAGCTGGGGATTATGGTTCAGTGGAGTTACCTCCTATTGTAGTGAAACCGGAAGCTTCAACTCCAATGAATTTAAGAGGAGAGATTATTGCAGTTAATTCTGAGGAACAATTTGTAGTTTTTGATCTTGGCGAATCTTCCGGAATAAATCCAGGTGTTTTACTTAAGGTTATGAGGGGAAATCGGGAAATTGCAACTTTAGAAGTAATTGAAACCCGAAAGAATATATCTGCAGCAGATATAAAAGATGTTGTAAGTAACTTTGATATCCAAGAAGGTGATATCGTAATTAGTAGATAGGTTTTTGTGTCTTTATCTAAAGTTACTATTAAAGAAGTAGCCGCCAAAGCTGGTGTATCAATCGCCACTGTTTCACGTTATATTAACAAATCCATTCGTTTGCGTGAACAAAACCGCCGCAAAATTGAAAAAGCTATAGAAGAGTTAAATTATCATCCACTAGTTTATGCGCGTCGATTAGCCGGGGGGAAATTAAATACTTTTGGTTTGATTATTCCTGGTTATGAAGGCATATTTTATTCTTTCTATGCTCTCAAAATAATTAGAGAGGTAGCCGCAGCCTTAGATGAAAAAGAAATAGATATGCATCTTAATATATACCGGGATAAAGACATTTTTAATTCATCCTTAGTAGATGGGGTTATCATGGCTGATATAATTTCCAATAAGGATCAACTTTTGAGATTAAAAAAAGAAGAGATTCCTTTAGTTGTAATAAACCGAAAAATGTCGGATCAAGATATAAGCTTTGTAGCTGTAGATAATTATAAAGGTGCTTATGAGGCAACTGAATTTTTGATTAATCATGGGCATAAAAAAATTGTTCATTTTGCCGGTGATACTGAAGTTCAGTGTGCTTGTCAAAGAATAGATGGATTTAAGGCGGCTTTGAAAAAAAACGGAATAACCGAAAAACCAAACTCTATTTGCTTAACAAATTTTTCTCGAGCTAAAGCCAGAGAGGAACTTAATAAATTATTTTCAGCTAAAGATATGCCTACTGCTATTTTTTGCTGTAGCGATGAGGTTGCAAGTGAAATTTTAAATTTTGCTGATGAGAATTCAATCAAGGTTCCACAAGATTTAAGTGTAGTGGGTTTTGATGATAATCCAAATCTTTCCTATCGAGATCTTATGTTGACCACAGTACGTCAACCCCTAGATCAAATGGCTAAAGAAGCCGTTAAGGTATTGAGGCAAACTATTGATGAAAAAATACCTCCACAAAAAGTGCTTCTTGAACCTAAACTTGTAATTAGAGATACCGTAGGATTCCTGAAATAGCTAAAATCTGCTTTTTTAAAAAGAGTATATATTCCTATATATTGTGTAGCTTCAGTTAAATATATACAATATTTAGTATTTTTCTTGACATTGTTTTATTTCTGTGATATAAGGTTTTTACTCACTTAATAATATTTTTAAACAGATAAAAGGTAAAGGAGGCAGTCATGAAGGAGAGATTGGGCTTTTCTGAAAATGCTATTGTTGTCTTAAAAAGAAGGTATCTAAAAAAAGATGACCAAGGCCAAATAATTGAAACTCCTGAGCAAATGCTTAGGCGAGTGGCTAAGGCTATGTCATCGGTTGAGCAAAAATACGGAGCCAATCAACAAGAAATTAAAAATTTAGAAAATGTCTTTTTTCAAGCAATGAAAAATTTAGAATTTATGCCTAATTCGCCTACTCTTATGAATGCTGGAAAAGAATTAGGGCAATTATCTGCTTGTTTTGTTGTTCCGGTAGAAGATTCAATGGAGTCCATTTTTGATGCAATAAAATCTACTGCACTTATTCATAAAACAGGAGGCGGAACAGGCTTTAGTTTCTCCCGCTTAAGGTCTCATAATAGTGTAGTAAAAACTACAGGTGGGGTGGCTTCAGGCCCGGTATCCTTTATGAAAGTTTTTGATGCCGCAACCCAAGCAGTTAAGCAAGGAGGAACAAGGCGGGGTGCAAATATGGGAATTTTAAGAGTAGATCATCCCGATATTCTACAATTTATTGAGTGTAAATCTAAGGATGGAGATATATCTAATTTTAATATTTCAGTTGCAATTACCGATGATTTTATAGAAAAAGTTTTGAGCAACCAAAAATATGATCTTATTAATCCTAAAAATAAAAAAGTTGTAGGCAGTTTAGATGCGCTTGAAGTTTTTAATCGAATAGCTGAATGTGCATATAATAACGGTGAGCCGGGGATAGTATTTATAGATAAAATAAATAAAAGCAATCCCACTCCTAACCTTGGTAAAATTGAAAGTACCAATCCTTGCGGCGAGCAACCCCTGCTTCCTTATGAGAGCTGTAATTTAGGCTCTATCAATTTATATAAAATGCTTAAAAAGGAAGGTGAAAGTTTTAGCCTTGATTGGGAAAAGCTTAAGAAGATTGTAAGAACCAGTATGCTTTTTTTAGATAATGTTATTGATGCTAATAAATTTCCCTTACCGGAAATTGATGAAAATACTAAAAAAACTAGAAAAGTAGGATTAGGTATTATGGGGTGGGCAACTATGCTTGGTTTTTTAGAAATTCCTTACGACAGTAAAGAAGCTATTGATTTAGCTAAGGAAGTAATGGATTTTATCCAAAAAGAAGCCAAAAAAGTTTCTTTAGAATTAGCTAAAAAGAAAGGTGCATTTCCTGCTTGGGAAGGTAGTAATTGGCATAAGCAAGGAATAAAAATTAGGAATGCTACATTAACTACTATTGCACCAACTGGAACTATAAGCATTATTAGCGGGCCTACTTCTTCAGGGATAGAGCCTAACTTTTTCTTATCTTATTTTCGCAATGTCTTAGACGGGGAGAAGCTATTAGAGGTTGATCCAGCTTTTGAGCATTATGCTAAAAAATCAGGATTTTATTCAAAAGAACTTATGGAAAAAATAGCATCTGGTATAAGTATCCAAAAAATGGAAGAGGTTCCTGATAAAGCCAAAAGAATATTTAAGACAGCTATGGATATTTCTTCTTTTTGGCATATAAAAATGCAGGCTGCTTTTCAAGAATACACAGATAATGCGGTTTCTAAAACAATTAACCTTGCTTCTACAGCTGAATTGGATGATGTTAAAGAGGCATACTTATTAGCCTATAAGCTAAATTGTAAAGGACTTACAGTATACCGGGATGGAAGCAGGAGCGGACAAGTTTTAACCATAAGCAAAGAAAAAGAAAAGAAAGAAGATGAAAAAGGAACAGTTCCTTATCCTAAACCCAGGCCAGAGGTAATTTTAGGAACGACTACTAAGGTAACTACAGGTTGCGGTAATTTATACGTTACTTTAAACCAAGATG
>JAIPHQ010000035.1 GCA_021735115.1 Candidatus Omnitrophota bacterium | reverse complement strand
AGGACTAAAGAGAATACTATCTTTATCGAGGTAGTTGGCTATATCCATATTAATTTAAAAAATACAAGCGGGCGAGGGGTTTCGAACCCCCGACCTTCACGTTGGCAACGTGACGCTCTACCAGCTGAGCTACACCCGCGTCTTTTTGCTTCGCAAATCAAACTCAAAATCCAAATCCCAAATAACAAATTAATTTCAAATGTCAAATATCAAACTAATATCACTTTCTCATTTGGATTTTGTAATTTGTTATTGATTTGATATTTAAGTTTTGTCATTTGACATTAACTGCCGCGGGGGAGAGTTGAACTCCCACCTCTCACGAGACTGGATTCTAAGTCCAGCGCGTCTGCCAATTCCGCCACCGCGGCTGTAAAGTCCATAGTCAATAGACCATAGACCGTAGATTAAAACACCGGCTATGGACTCCCGACTATGGACTGTTGACTTTATATATGAGCCGCCCGAGGCTCGAACTCGGGACAGCCGCCTTAAAAGGGCGGTGCTCTACCAACTGAGCTAGCGGCTCTAAAATTTTAAAATTCTTTTAATTCTTTTTCTTTTTCTTCTAAAAGGGTATCTAACTTTTTTATATATTGGTCAGTTAATTTTTGCAATTGTTCTTCTGCATCATATTTATCATCTTCTGAAATTTCTTTATTTTTCTCCAAATTTTTTATATCCTCGCGCCCACCTCTTCTTATAGTTCTTATGGATACCTTTCCTTCTTCGGCAATCTTTTTAACCATCTTTATTAATTCATCTCTTCTTTCTTCTGATAAAGGAGGTACTACCAACCGAATAATTTTACCGTCATTTATCGGAGTAATACCCAAATCTGCTTGTAAAAGAGCTTTTTCTACTTCCCCTACCGAAGTTGGATCATAAGGACTGATAACTAACATTCTAGCTTCAGGAACACCAATGGTAGCAAGCTCTTTAAGTAAAGTAGGACTGCCATAGTAATTAACTCGAACACCTTCTACCATCCTTGGATTAGCTCTCCCTGAACGTAATTCAGAAAATTCTCTTTTAGTAGCTTCAATTGCTTTTTCCATATTTTTTTCTATTTTTTTTATTAATTCTGCAATCCTCATCCTTCCCCCTCTTTATCCTTTAACCTTTATCCTTTAACCTTTAACTAATAAGTGTGCCTATTTTTTGGCCGGAAACAGCCTTTTTTAAATTACCTTCTTTAGTAAAATTAAAAACAGTAATCGGCAACTTATTTTCCATACATAAAGTAATTGCTGTTGAATCCATAATTTTAAGTTCTTTATTAATAACATCAATATAAGTTAATTTTTTAAATAATCTAGCTTTTTTATCCTCTAAAGGATCGCTAGAATAAACTCCATCGACTTTTGTTGCTTTAAATAATGCATCTGCTCCAATTTCAACACTACGTAAAGCTGCAGCAGTGTCAGTAGTAAAGTAAGGATTTCCTGTACCAGCTACAAAAATAACAACTCTTTTCTTTTCAAGATGCCTCATAGCTCTCCTACGAATATAAGGTTCAGCTACTTTATCCATAGATATAGCGGTCATAACTCTAGAGTCAATACTTTCATTTTCAAGAGCATTTTGCAAGGCTAGGCCGTTTATAACTGTTGCTATCATCCCCATATAATCGGCAACTGTTCGCTCCATTTTAAACTCTTTTGATTTAGGCACTCCTCTGAAAATATTACCGCCGCCAACAACTAAAGCAATTTCAGTTCCAAATTTGGTTATTTCCTTGATCTGCCTAGCAAGATGAGCACAAATTGCGGTATCAATTCCATGAGATAACTTTCCTAAAAAAGCTTCTCCGCTTATTTTTAATAAAATACGCTTGTATTTAGTCCTCATCCTCTTCTCCGACAACAAACCGAACAAATCGTTCTATTCTAATATTTTCTCCAGTTTGTGAAACAACTTTTTTTAAATAATCAGAAACTGTCATTGAAGAATCTTTAACAAAAGATTGTTCCAATAGACAACTTTTTTTAATGTATTCTTCTTCATTTTTGACTTGCTCTAAAACATCTTGCGGGACTTGATCTTTACTTACATATTCAGGTGATATAGCTGCAATATGCATAGCCACATCTTTTGCAAACTTTTTAAATAAATCATTTCTAGCAACAAAATCAGTTTCGCAATTAACTTCAACTAAAACACCAATATTACCGCCAAAATGAACATAAGACTCTATAACCCCTTGAGATGTTGTGCGCGAACCCTTCTTTTTTAAGACATCTGCGCCTTTGGCCCTAAGCACCTTGAGAGCTTTAGAAAAATCCCCCTCTGCTTCTTTTAATGCCTGTTTACAATCATTTACACCTAATGAAGTTTTTTCTCTTAATTTTTTTATATCTTCTAAACTCATCTACTCCTTTTCCTCCTCTTTATTTTTTTCTTGATCTTTATCCCCATTCTCTTTTTCAGAATCTTTCAATGTTTCGGTATCTTTTTGTGTTTCTGTGGTTGCAGCTTCTTTTTTTTCGGATTTTAGATTTCGAATTTCGGATTTCTTTCTCTCAGGTTCTTTTTGTGTTTCCGTATTTTTCTGTGTTTCAGTAGTTACAGCTTCTTCTTTCTGGATCATATGGTAATCTTGCCGCCCTTCATCTATAGCTTCAACCAAAGAGCTAACAATAAACTTTACTGATCTAATCGCATCATCATTACCGGGTATAGGATAATTCACTTCTTCAGGATCAGCATCTGTATCAATTAAAGCCACCAGTGGAATAGACAATTTAGTAGCTTCTCTTACGCAAGATTTTTCCCTTTTTGGATCTACAACAAATACACAATCAGGTAAAGTTTTTAATGTGGTAAGCCCGCTATAGTTCTTATCCATCCGGCTAATTTGCCGATTTAGACGCACTACTTCTTTACTGGGAATATTATCAAATTCACCATTTTCCCGCATTTTAAGAAGTTCAAGATACCTCTGCAGGCGCTTTTTTATAGTAGAAAAATTAGTAAGCAAACCCCCTACCCATTTTTGGTCTACATATGGCATGTCGCAAGAAGTAGCTAATTCTTTTATCACTGGTCTGATTTGTCTTTTTGTACCAACAAAGAGAATATTCCCGCCTGATTTAGCTATTTCTTTCAAGAACTCTTTTGCTTGATCTAACATTTTAGTAGTTTTTTCTAGATCAATAATATAGATATTCTTTTTTCTGCCAAAGATAAATTTTTGCATTTTAGGGTTCCAGTTGCGCTTTAGATGGCCAAAATGAACCCCTCCTTCCAACATTTTTTTAATAGTGTCAGTCAATCCCATTATTTTTTCCTCCTTAAATAAGCAGATTAAGCCCTTAATATTTGTTAAAGTATATCATACTCATTAATATTTTCAATTGTTTATTATTATATGTTAAATTGCAGCTCATACAAGCGTTTATAGGCAGTATCGCCGGTTATAAGAGATTTATGAGTACCGGTTTCAATAATTCTTCCTTTATCTAAAACCACAATTAAATCAGCTTCTTCTACAGTAGAAAGCCTATGAGCGATTACAAAAGTGGTTTTCCCTTTCATCAGCAGTGATAGTGCTTCTTTGATAAATTTTTCTGAAATAGAATCAAGCTGACTGGTAGCTTCATCTAAAATTAAAATCGGTGCATCTTTAAGAATAGCCCTTGCAATAGATATTCTTTGTTTTTGGCCCCCCGAAAGTTTAATTCCTCTGTCACCAATAACTGTATTAAACTTTTTAGGAAATTGTTCAATAAACTCATAAGCATGAGCTTTTTTTGCTGCTTCTTTTACTTGCTCAAAGGTTGCCCCTTCTTTCCCATAAGCAATATTTTCCTCAACTGTTGAATGGAAAAGTACGGTTTGTTGTGAAACTATCGAAATTAATCTTCGTAAAGGTTCAATTTTAAGGTCTTTTATATCTTTCTGATCAATCTTTACCATTCCTTTTTCTGGATCATAAAAACGGGGCAAAAGATTAACTAAAGTAGTTTTTCCAGCTCCCGAAGGCCCTACTAAAGCAATTACTTCTCCTTTCTTTACTCCTAAATTAATATTTCCTAAAACAAGATCATCATCTGAACTATATCTAAACTGAACATCTTTAAATTCTATGGAGTCTTTGATTTCTTTGATATCTTCTGGATTTTTTCTTTCTTCTATCTGGGGTGTTTCTTCTAAAATTTCATAAATTCTTGAAGACGCTGCTAGAGCTTTTTGATTAATCGCATAAACATTTGATAATTTTTTAAATGGCCTGACCATTGACATCAAATAAGCCATAAAAGCCCCAAAAATACCAAAAGATACTCTCCCTGAAATAACTTCATTCCCTACAACCCACAACACAAAAACAACTCCAATTGTAGCAGTAAACTCCGTTAAAGGAGATATGGTAATTTCCCTTTTTATTGCTTTTATATTATATTTATAGAAATCGTAATTTATGTTTTCAAATCGCCTTTTTTCATGATTTTGGCGTGAAAAAGCTTTTACGATATACATCCCGCCAATTGTATCTGCCATTAAAGAATTTAAATCAGCCATCTTCTCTTGCATGGTTCTAGTAAATTTTTTAATCCTTTTGCCTAATTTGATTACAGGAAACATAATCACAGGAAAAAGAATAAATGCTACAAAAGGTAGTTTCCAAGATATTTTAAACCCGATATAAAAAGCTAAAATTGCAAATACAACAACCTTCATCGATTCAAACAAAAGGTCTTTTAGGGCATATGAGATAGCGTTGGTAATAGTTGATACATCATTGGTAATCCTAGACATAAGTTCCCCCATTCTTTTGCGAGCATAAAAGTTCATAGAAAGCTGGTGGAACTTATCAAAAAGTTGGTTTCTTACCTCATAAATTACCCGTTGGCCAACAATATTCATAAAATAATTTTGCAAAAAGGTAAAAATGCCTTTAATAAGAAAAATTACAGGAATAAAAATTACGATAAGCTTTAAGAACATAACCGGTTCGATAGAGTTTAATTTGTCAATGAGACTCTGTAAAAAATCGGGAAGTTCCCCGGGTATAACTATTTCTTTATTAGTTAAAACTCGGTCAGAAATCGGTATAATCATCCCCAAACTTACCCCCTCAAAAAGGGTAGTAATTCCCATACAGATGATTGCTAGTAATAACCAAATTTTTTGGCCTTTAGCAAATTTTAATAGTTTAAAATATTCTTTTAAGTAGTTTTTCATATTCAAAAATAATTAGTTTGAGTTAAATGAATGTGAGAGATTTTACCACATTAATTGACTTTTCTCAAGTTCTCTGATAATATAATTTTCATGTTAAAAGTAGCTGTTATTGGATTAGGAAAGCTGGGATCAATTCATTTACGTATCTATAAGGAATCAAAGGATATAGAAAGAATATATCTTGTAGATAAAAATAAAAAAGCTTTAGAAAATCACAATCTTTCCACTTGTTCTGACTATCACGATATAGTAAAAAAAGTAGATTTAGTAAGTGTCGCTACTCCTACTTCATCCCATTTTGAAATTGCCTCATTTTTCCTAAAGAATAAAATCCCTGTTTTGGTTGAAAAACCGATTACTGAAAACCCAAAAAAAGCAGAAAAACTTATTAAATTGGCTCAAAAAAACAAAACCCTTCTTTTTGTCGGCCATGTAGAAAGATATAATAGCGCCTACCTCAAAGTTAAAGAAAGTATCAAAAATCCTTTATTTATCGAATGCCACAGACTCAGCCCTTATCCACACCGATCACTTGATGTAAGTGTAGTGCTTGATTTGATGATCCATGATTTAGATATAATTCTAGATTTAGTGCAAAGTAAAGTAAAAAAAATAGAAGCCAAAGGAGTAAAAGTATTATCAACTAAAGAAGATATTGCTAACTGCAGAATTAGTTTTAAAAATAGTTGCGTAGCCAATATCACTTCTTCACGGATTTCTTCAAAAAAAGAGAGAAAAATAAGGATATTTATGCCTAATAAATACATATCCCTTGATTATGCCAATCAAAGTGTTGATGTTTATCAAAAAGACCAAACTCATATATCACACCAAACTTTAGCAATTGAAAAGGAAGAACCCTTAAAAAAAGAGATTAATCACTTCATTGATTTGGTGATTAAAAAAGATTCTAATAGCTCCTCGGCTAAAGGGGCAAAAGATGCATTATCTGCTGCAACAAAAATTGAAAAAATATTAAAAAAAGATACAACTAACATACCAAGATAAAATAATTTAAACTAACCTTAACTAATAATGAAAAAAATAGTTATTATTGCTGGAGACACATCCGGTGACCTTTACGGCGGAAATTTAGCTAAAAAAATAAACCATAAATTTAACTCTTGTCAGATTTATTCTTTTGGCGGCAAAGTTCTCGCTAAAAATTCCAATCAGTTAATCGATTTAGTATCACATTCTGTCTGTGGTTTAATTGAGGTAATTTCATCTTTGGGTAAATTCAAAAAACTTTTTAACCAAACAATCCATCAAATAAACAAAATTAATCCTGACTTAATAATCCTCATTGATTTTCCAGATTTCAATCTCAGTTTAGCTAAAATGATAAACCATAGAATTCCAATTTTTTATTATGTTAGCCCTCAGGTTTGGGCCTGGCGGAAAAAAAGAATTAAAACAATTAAAAAATACACCGATAAAATGATACCTATTTTTAATTTTGAAAAGGAACTTTATGAAAAAGAAAAAATGGATGTTGCCTTTTTCGGCCATCCCCTTTTAGAGATAATTAATCAGAAACAGATAGAAAAAGAAAAAATAATTTCTTTTTTACCCGGCTCACGGAAAAATGAATTAAAACACCATCTTAATCTTTTAGCTAAAACAAAGCTGCTTCTCCAAAAAGAACTCCCAGAATATAGGTTTCAAGTACTCAAGCCAAAAGGAATTGATAAAAAATTATATAATGTTTTTAAAAAAGAAGAGGTTTTTGACCATTCTTATCAAATTTTATCAAAATCAAAATTTGTTATTGCAGCCTCTGGTACAGCCACAATAGAAACAGCCATTTTAGAGATTCCTCATATAATAATTTACAAGATAAATAAACTTAGCTGGTATATCTTAAAAAAAATTATTAAAACAAAATATGCGGGGATGCTGAATATTCTAGCCAACAAAGAAGTTGTTCCCGAACTTCTTCAAAATCAAGCCACACCTGAAAATATTGCTA
>JAIPHQ010000034.1 GCA_021735115.1 Candidatus Omnitrophota bacterium | reverse complement strand
GTTATAGGGAAAACAGAAAAAATAAATAATTTTGTCAAGCAGAGAGGTTAATTATGGGTAAAAAAGTATTAGGAAAAGGATTAGATGCTCTTATTCCCAAAAAGAAAGTTTCTGGTGGGGATCAATTTGTTTATCTTCCCGTGAATCAAATTGAACCCAATAAGTTTCAGCCGCGTAAAGACATGAACCAGAAAGACTTAGCTGAACTAACTCAATCTATTAAAGAAAAAGGCTTCATTCAGCCGATTTTAGCTCGTGATATTAAAGGTGAAAAATATGAAGTTGTTGCTGGGGGGAGAAGGCTAGAGGCTGCTAAGTTGTTGGGCATCAAGGAGATACCAGCAGTAGTTCGAGATTTAGATAATAAAGATTCTTTTATTGCGGCAATAGTTGAAAACCTACAAAGGAAAAATCTTAATCCCATTGAAGAAGCCCAAGCTCTTGCCCGCCTTAAAGATGAGTTTAATTTTTCTTTAGATGAAATAGCCAAATTTATTAGCAAAGACAAAACGACGGTGGTAAATACAATCCGGCTGCTCAAACTTCCTAAAAAAATTAAATCTGCGTTAGAAGAAAATCTTATCAATCGGAGCCAGGCACGGACAATACTTTCTTTTAAAAGCAAAATTCAACAAGAAAAAATATTTTATAAAATTCTTCATAAGGGGCTTACGGTAAGAGATGTGGAAAAACAAGCTTATAAGAAAAACAATAAAGCAAAGACAGATCCTTTTATTGGAGAGGCGGAGGAAAAACTACAAAAAATTTTAGGGACAAAAGTAAAAATCACTAGCTCAAAAAATAAAAAAGGAAAAATCATTCTTCATTACTATAACTTAAATGATTTTGAAAGGATTATAAAACGCATTAGCTAAAGCAATAATTTATAGAGGAGGAAGCATGGATCAAGAGGCAACTTTAGTTATCATAAAACCCGATGGCTTAAAAAAATCTTTAACTGGAAATATCTTAACTCGTCTTTCTGAGGCAAAATTAAAAATTATTGGAGCAAGAGTTGTCAAAGTTGGTGATGACTTAGCTAACACCCATTATCGCCACCTCAAAGACAAACCTTTTTTTAAAGAGTTGATCAAATATATCAGTGGTAAGCTGCACGGAGAAAATAGAGTTATGCCTTTAGTTTATTGGGGACAAGGAGCTATCGGGAAGGTTCGGCGCATTGCAGGTGCTACAAATCCAGAAGAGGCTGATCCGATATCAATAAGAGGGGCATACGGAAGGATACTTACTACTGGTCTTTATGAAAATGTGATTCATGCATCAAGTGACCCTAGTGAAGCTGAACGGGAAATAAAACTTTGGTTTGAGCCTGATGAAATAGTAAAGGATCTTTATCCTGTTAAGGAAGAAAAAAGTTCTGATCAAGCCAGGAGAGTTTGGCAATGAGGTCGATGACAGCTTATTCAGTAGCGGAAGAAAAAACAAAAGATAAAACAACAAAGATTATTTTAAGATCTCTCAATTATAAGTATCTTGATATTTCAGTTTATAACCTTCCTCAACAACTTCTTGTTTTGGAAGAAAAGATAAAAGAAGAAATTAAAAAAAATATAACCAGAGGAAAAGTTGAAGTTTATTTTTATCAAGCCAACAAAAAGACAAACCAATTTTCTGTGGACAAAAAAGCATTCGGCCGTTATGTAAAAGAAATTAAATCTTTAGCTAAACAATTTAATTTAGAAAAAAAGATATCTCCTTTAGAAATATTAAATTTACCGGGTGTAGTTTCAACTGGTGGGGGAAACAGTATCGCAAAAACTCACGTAATTTCTGCGGTTAAAAAATCATTAAAAAAGTTAGTTAGTTTTAAAAAAGAAAAAGGTAGAGTAATCGAAAAAGAAATAGCGAAAAATCTCTCTTTATTAGATAGTAATATTACCAAAATTAATAAGAATAAAAAAAAGCCCCTAAAAGAAATGGATGGTAAAGAAGATATAGATGAAGAACTATCTTTAATTGGATTTTATTCACAAAAGCTAAAAAAAATAATAAGTCAAAAAAAACAAATACGCAAAGGTAAAGTAATTGATTTTTTGACACAAGAAATTTTAAGAGAGTTGAATGCAGCATCAAGTAAAACTAAACAACAAATGGTAGCGACTTTAATAGTAGAGGCAAAAAACTATTTAGGCCGTATCCGTGAACAGGCACAAAACATAGAATAAACACATTATGAAAAAACCAAAACTTTTTATATTATCCGGACCGGGTGGGGTGGGAAAGACCACTTTGGTGAAACATCTATTTCGCAAAAAAATTATAAAGGATATATTGTTAAGGTCGATAACTGTCACAACAAGAGATGAAAGGCCTCAGGAAAGTGATGGGAAAGATTATTTTTTTGTAAATAAGGATGAGTTTTTATATTTAAAAAAAAGAAAGTTTTTTTTAGAAAATGAAAAAGTATTGGATAATTATTATGGCACTCCGAAACTTTATCTAAAGATCGCTCAATCTATGGGAAAAAATCTTCTTTTATGCATAGATGTAAAAGGAGGGATGAAGTTAAAAAAACGTTATAAAAACAGGGCAACCAGTATTTTTATCAGTGTTGCTAAAAAAAGAGAGTTATATAATAGAATGAAAAAAAGAGAAGAAGCAAAAGAAGTAATTGATAAGAGAATAAAATTAGCAAAAAAAGAGTTGCAATTTTCTAAAAAATATGATTATTTAATACAAAACAAAAATATAAATACAACAGCAAGAAAGATAAAAGATATTATCTTAAAACATAATACCTAATTAGGAGGAAGAATGCCAAATGACTACATACCAAGAGAGAAGCTTTTAGACGCAACGGGAGGATCTATTTATAAATTAACGGTCTTAGCTTCAAAAAGAGCTATGATGCTTGCCGGAGGAGAGAAAGCATTAGTTGAAAGAAAAACTGAAAAGTTATTAGATATAGCTTTAGAAGAAATAGAAAAAAAGAAAATAGAGGAATTTAAGGGGAAAAAGAAAAAATCACCTCAACCTAAAGAAGAGCCCAAAGAAGAAAAGAAAAAAACGGCGCGGTAGCCAAGTGGCAAGGCGGTGGTTTGTACCTCGATTACTCGGCACCCTTCGGGCAGGTAACTAATGTCGGCAGCGAGGTATCCTGAGCGGATGGTGGGTTGGCGGCGTACCCAAGTGGTTTAAGGGAGCGGTTTGCAAAACCGTTATGCAGCGGTTCGAATCCGCTCGCCGCCTTTAGTTCATTAAAAGCGCAAAATAGCAGCGAAGGGCAAAACCATTATTCACCGGTTCGAATCCGGTCCGCGCCTTAGTCGGATTTTAGCTTAGAGTTCTTTCTGCATAGCGCAAAGCGCTTAGCGCTATGCGCTAAGTTAACAGATTAAATATAAACTTACTGCCGGGGTGTTGGAATTGGCAGACAACTCGGACTTAAAATCCGGTGTTCCGAAAGGGACGTGCGGGTTCAAGTCCCGCCCCCGGCATGTTTTTGTCGGGCGGTTAGCTCAGTTGGTTAGAGTACTACCTTGACATGGTAGGGGTCACAGGTTCGAATCCTGTATCGCCCATTTTTGTTTATAGCCAATAGCTAATGGCTTATAGTTTTAAGAAGTTATGATTGACTTTTTTTTATAATAATATAAAATTAGCACCTAATTATGTCATTAGTTATTAGCTAAATTCGGGGCCGTCGATTAGCCTGGCTCAAGTCCCCTGCCTGTCACGCAGGTGATCGTGGGTTCGAATCCCATCGGCCCCGTAAATTTATTGGATTTTTAAGAATTATGTTAAGAAAGTTTTTTTATTTTCTTTCCTTTAATAATCTTCTCTATTTTTTGTTGGGTGGTTGTATTCTTGGGATCATCTTAAGTTATATTTTAAAACGGAGAAAAAAAACCGTAGCTAATGCTCAAGATATAAAATCTCAACTTAATCTTACTTTTTTGGGTTATATTTTTCATACAAAAAATGAGAAAAAATATCAAAACTTATTTGATTTACGAGAAAAAATACCAGGCTTAAAAAACTCTTTTTTAAAACTAAAAGAACTTCTAATATCTTTTTCGTCAGAAAAAAACCCCTTAAAAGTTTTAGGAGTTACTAGTGCATGCTCTCAAGAAAGAAAAAGTTTTTGTTCGATAAACTTAGCTATTTCTTGTGCCGAGGGGCAAGAAAATACATTGTTTATTAATACTGACTTGCGGCAAGAAATTTCTAGCTGTTTTTTAGAGACAAAGAATCATAAAGGTTTAACTGATTTTATATCTGGGAATTGTTCTTTTCAGGAAGCAATAATTTCTACTAAAGTAGATTATTTTTCCTTTTTGCCTCGGGGTTCGGTCTCTTCTGATCCACAAGAACTACTTAAATCAGCAAAGTTTAATGATTTAATTGAGGAAGCTAAAAGAAAATTTAAGAGAATAATTATAAACCTTCCTCCGGTTTTACCTTGCGCTGATCTTTCTTTTGTAGGAAGTAAATGCGATGGAGTAGTTTTAGTGGTTTTAGCTAAAGCAATTCATCTGGATTTATTATTAAAAGCAAAAAAGATTTTAAGCAAAAAAACAAAGATTATGGGAGCTGTCTTAAATAAGGCGGCGTAGCTTAATGAAGCTTGGCTTTTGAAACGTAAGAGCACAAAAGTCTTAGCTGAATTAATTTCGAAGCGAAGCGAGAAATCTTAGGCATCTCGGACAAAAGTCCTCGATGCCGATAAAAATTAAGGAATAATTCTTAATATTTTTATTTTTATCGGCGGCGTAGCTCAGTCTGGCAGAGCAAACGGCTCATACCCGTTATGTCAACAGTTCAAATCTGTTCGCCGCCATTGTTTAAATTTGGCAAAATGAACGGTAATGTGGTTCTCCCGCTCCTGCTGGCAGAAGAACAAAGAGCGGGACCCCGCCCGAGTGTTTGGTCTGCTAGGCGGGGAAGTCCACTCGCCGCCATATATTTAGGTTGCTTTTTCTTAGTGGATGTTTATAGTATAATGTAGGTAATTTTAGATAAAACTTATGAAAAAAGTACTCTTGTTAACATTTTTATTAGTTTTTTTTGTAGGAGCATTTGTGGTTAATATCTTTGCTGAAACAATTGTATTGAATTCAGGAAAGGTTATTGAAGCAGATATAGTAGAGTTAACTCAAGATTCTATAAAAGTGAATATTATGGGAGCTGAAGTTACTTATGAGCTTGACCAAATAAAATCTATCGGTGCAGAAAAAGATTCAGCTTTTTCAAAAAAATATTTAGAAAGAGAAAGAGAAGAAAATGATTTTGGTAAAGATTCCTCCAAAGATATTAGTAAAGAAAACAAGGAATTAAAAAATACAAAACAAATTCAAGAACTTTTAGAAAAAAATCGAAAAGAACTAAAGCAAAAAAAGAAAGAATATATTAAAGCAAAAAAGAAGCTTAAAAATATTGCTAGTACGGGTTTTTTAGGGTTCTTTAGGACGAAAGAAGAAACACAGGCGTTGCTAAAAGCAAAAAAAGAAGTGGTGAAATTGAAGAAAGAATATAACAATATAAAACAAAATATTAAATGGCTTAAGAAAGAATTTAGTTTAGCCAAAGATATAGAAGCGCTTCAAAAAAAGCAAAAGCATATAAGCAATTCATTCTAAGCATTATTTTTTATAATAAATTATGGATAATTTTTGGAAAGAAGTTTTTAATAACCAAGTCCTCTGGATAACTTTATTAAGTTGGGCTATCGCTCAAGGAATAAAAATTATCATTGGGTTGGCACAAGGAAAAAAGTTTAATTTTTATTGGATTTTAAGAACCGGTGGTCTACCTTCTGCCCATAGTGCTGCAGTTGTAGCTTTGGCCATGGCTTTAGGTAAAGAGTTAGGTTTTCAATCGCCCTTTTTTGCTCTTTCTGCCATTTTTGCCTTGATTACAATGTTTGATGCTCAAACTTGGCGTCGTTCAATTGGAGTTCAAGCTAGAATATTGAATAAAATTATGGAAGATTTCCACGAAGGAAGAAAGTTAAAAGAGAAAAGGATGAAAGAATTAGTGGGTCATACGCCAGTAGAAATTTTTGCTGGAGCTTTAATCGGAATCATTGTAGCAGTATTTTTTTATGCGTAATGGGGGGGGTAAGGGTTGAATAAAAAAATTATTTTTGTTGTATCTGGAATAATTGTTGCAGGGGTAGTTTTAGGATTAATTCTTAATTCAGGAGAAAAAGAGCAACCAAAGGAAGAAAATTCGCTATCTTTTGATGAAGTTAGCACATTAATAAAGGAAAAAAAATATAAAAAAGCAAAAGAACTTCTCAAACAAGAAAAAGATAACACAACAAATCCTTCGGCTATTAAACAGATTCAGAAAAAAATCCAAAATATTAACATAAAGTTATTATTTTCACCTTATGATGAAGACAGTTGTAGCAAGAAGTATAGAGTAGAACGGGGAGATTCATTATCAAAAATTGCTAAAAAATTTAACACTACTGTTGGTTTAATTAAAAAAGCTAATAATTTAACTTCAAATAAAATTATTCCTGGCCAAGAGCTGAAAGTTAATGTTTGTGAATTTTCTATAGTGGTTGATAAATCACAGAACTTATTGTTTTTAAAACGAGATGGGAAAATATTCAAAACTTATATAGTTGCTACAGGTACAGACGGTAGAACTCCGGAAGGAGAATTTGAAATAATAAATAAATTAGTGAAGCCAACTTGGTATAAAGCAGGCGCAATTGTTTTACCTGATAACCCAGATAATATACTAGGTTCTCGTTGGATGGGTATTGATAAAAGAGGTTATGGTATCCACGGCACCACAGAACCGGAAAGTTTAGGGCAACAAGTAACTTTGGGATGTGTTCGGATGTCTAATGAGGAAGTAGAAGAACTTTATGATATTGTTCCTGTAGGCACAGAAGTAGTTATAGTTGAATAAATCCGAAGTTCGAATATCGAAATCCGAAACAAAACTGAATTCTCTAATAACCGAATTTTTAAAACAACAGTTTTGGTTATTTAAACATTTGAAAATTTGAAAATTGTTTCGAACATTCGAATTTCGCATTTCGAATTTAAGGAAATAATTTTGGAGGATAAAAAATGCAGGGTTGGGATTTTGAAAAACCAATAATTGAACTTGAACAAAAGATAGAAGAGCTAAGGAGTTTTTCTACAGACGAAAAAGTAGAGATGTCTTCAGAGATTAGTAATTTAGAAACTAAACTGAAAAGCTTAAAAA
>JAIPHQ010000033.1 GCA_021735115.1 Candidatus Omnitrophota bacterium | reverse complement strand
ATAAAAGCATTAGCTAAAGCAATTTTGGTTTTGGCATGTTTCTTTTTTCTTAATGAATATTTACTTTTATCCATAAAACCCCTTAATTAATTCCAATTAAAATATAGCATACATAAATTTTAAAGTCAACTATAATTTTGTATAAAGCTTTAATTTATTAGAAAATAATTTATCTCTTTTTTAAAGAGACAACTGGCAAGAGGGGACGTTTCCCTCTATTATAAGTTACTGCAGATAAAGGAGTTATAAAGCAGTGTTTTCCGGAGATAAGCGGAAAATACCAGTTTATAACCCATTGGCTAACAAAAAGTTATAAACGAGGGAAACGTCCCCTTAATTCCATCGCTTATGCTCCTCCAATGATAGGTAAAAATTTAGGGTTGTCGCACTTGTAATTACAATCTTCTTTTCTAAAGAAACAATTGCACTAATCTTTCTTCTATATCTAAAGCAGAGAAGCCGATTTTTGACTTAATCCAGCAAAAAGTGCTTTTATGGTAAAAAAATACATGAGTCGGGTCATTTTTATAATACCATTTTTTAAAATTTATCTCCTCTGAATAGAGATCAGTCATGCAAAACAATATACCTTTTGGTTTTAATAAAGATTTTAATAGCTTGAATTCTTTAGCCGGAAAATGGAAGTGTTCTATCGTCTCACAACAAATAATAAAATCATATTTTTTTTTCAATACCTGAGGATTATTCCAAAAAAATGGATCATATAATTTAATTGAATAGCCCTTATCTCTTAGAAGTTTAGCAGCAACCGGGCCAGTTCCTGCCCCAAAATCTAAACCCTTGGCTTTTTTGCTAAATTTTTCCTCAACCTTTGTAATAATCGGTCCGACAAACTTTTGATAACCAGAATCATTGACATCATTGTTATGTTCTAGATAACGCTTTTTTTCCTTTTCAGGTAATATATAATTTGCCGGTGATAAAAATAGAGCCGAACAGTTTCGGCAATAAAAATATTTCCTATTTAAATAGTTAAAACAAAAATCGGCGGAAAAACTACACAAACGGCACTTTTCTTTTTTATTCACAATATTAATTACCGGCCATCATCGCTTTAATATCCTCATCAACTGATCCGATCGGTTTGATATCAAATTTATCTACCAAAACTTTTGCTACATTTGGTGATAAAAATGCAGGTAGTGTCGGGCCCAAGCGGATGCCTTTAATCCCTAACGAAAGCAAAGCCAATAAAACAGCAACTGCCTTCTGTTCATACCAAGCGATATCAAAAGATATTGGCAAATCATTAATATCTTTTGCCCCAAAAACTTCTTTAAGTTTCAGAGCAATAACCGCTAAAGAATAAGAATCATTACATTGGCCCGCATCTAAAACCCTGGGAATCCCACCAATCTCACCAAGAGATAACTTATTATAGCGATACTTAGCACAACCAGCAGTTAAAATAACAGCATCTTCCGGTAAGTTCTCTGCAACTTGGGTAAAATAGCTCCTTGTTTTCTGGCGGCCATCACAACCAGCCATCACAATAAATCTTTTAATTGCACCAGACTTAACCGCCTCAACCACTTTGTCTGCCAAGGCAATTACTTGATTGTGAGCAAAACCACCTACCAAAGTTCCACTTTCTAGCTCCTCTGGCGGCCTACAGCTTTTAGCAAGTTCAATTACTTTTGAAAAATCCTTAGCCCCGTCTTTGCTTCTCTCAGGTATCTGAGCAGCACCCGGATAACTAACAACCCCAGTTGTAAATAAACGGTTTAGGTAGCTATTTTCTTCTTTAATCGGAATTAAACAATTAGTCGTTAACAGGATTGGTCCGTTAAATGACTCAAACTCTTTATTTTGCTGCCACCATGAACCGCCGTAATTACCAACTAAATGCTTATATTTTTTAAAAGCTGGATAATAATTAGCCGGGAGCATCTCCCCGTGGGTATAGACATCTACACCAGTATTTTCTGTTTGTTTTAATAACTCCTCCATATCTTTAAGATCATGGCCGCTAATTAAAATTCCCGGATTCTTCCTGACCCCTAAATTTACTTCTGTTAATTCCGGATGGCCATAATTAGATGTATGGGCCTTGTCTAAAAGAGCCATAGTAGTAACTGCCATTTCACCAGCTCTAAGGACTAACGCTACCATCTGGTCAACGGAAAGTTCTTTTGTTGTAGAAGCTAACGCTTCCATAATAAAATCATAAATTTCTTCCCTTTGTTCTCCTAATACAGCCGCATGGTCAGCATAAGCAGCAATACCTTTACAGCCAATAATCAACAATTGACGCAAAGACCGAACATCTTCGTGGCTATCAGCAGTAATCCGTATCTGATCAGATTTAGCTTTCGCAATAATTTCTGAATTATCATCTGAATACCACTTGGCACAATCAGGTAATTTTTCTACAGAATCTTTACCAAACTTATTTTTATAAGCAATATTAAAAATATTTTTAATTTCTTCTCTTAATTTTAACCCCTCTTTAATCATTTTAATAATCGCTTGGTCGTCCCAAGCTACATTTGTTATTGTGACAAATAAAGCCTGGCAAACAAACCGGCCAAATTTTTTATCAACTGCATCAATTTCTTTAAGCCGTACCCCATAAACAGAGATTCCTTTACACACCTCAATCAATAAATCTTGAATATCAGCAGTTTTCTCTGGCTTACCACAAACCCCTTTAACTGTACATCCTTGATTTTTAGCTGTTTCCTGGCATTGAAAACAAAACATTTTATCTACCTCCCTTTTTGCTTAAACTAGTTTTTTTCAACAATTTATAAATAGTTAATTTACTAAACTCATTTCCTACAAGCAGTTCTATCCTTTTAATTTCTTTTCTTAAGGCACAGTTTTCTCGATTATGACATATTTTTTTTCTAAATAAACACTCTGATAATTCAATATTGCCTTGAAATATATAAATAATATCTGTGATTTTAATCTTTTTTGGATCTTTTTTAATTTTAAAACCGCCGCTAACACCTTCTTTAGATACAACCAACTTATTTTTAATTAGTTTTTGCATAATAGTACGTAAAAATTGATAGGGCATTTTTTGCTCTTTAGCTATCATCCGTGCTGATAGATATTGACTCGGTTCTTTAGCCAAGACAAGAAGTGCCCTGATCGCATAATCTGTATTTTTTGTTAATAATTTCATACTACCCCTGAACTGATACTAATTTAACATCAGTTTTAGCAAATGTCAAGTTTTAAATGAATAAGCGGTCCATTTCTTTGTTTCTAATTCGTGCGTTTGAGTTTGAGAACGTTTTAATCTACCCTAAGCATATTTAATAAAATTTTTAAATAAAGGGTGGGCTTTTTCCGGTTTTGATTTAAATTCAGGGTGAAATTGGCAACCGATGAACCACTTATGCTTTTTTAACTCTATAATTTCAACTAAATTACGACAGGGATTATACCCAGAACAAACCAAACCGTTTTTTTCCATTATTCTTTGGTAACGATTATTAAACTCATACCTATGTCGGTGCCTTTCAGAAATAGAAGAAGCCTGATAAGCTTCAAAAGCCTTAGTATTTTTCTTAATTCGACACCGGTATCCACCCAGGCGCATAGTAGCTCCCTTTTCTTTTATTTCTTTTTGCTCCGCCATAAGATCTATTACAGGATAAGGAGTTTTTAGATTGAACTCAGAAGAATTCGCTTCTTTAAAATTGCAGCAATTGCGGGCAAAATCAATCACCGCAACCTGCATCCCCAGACAAATTCCTAAAAAAGAAATATTTTTTTCCCGAGCATAACCAGCAGCTTGAATTTTTCCTTCAATACCACGTAATCCAAAACCTCCCGGAATAAGTATAGCATCTGAATTCTTTAAATATTTTTCCGGGCCATATTTTTCAATATTTTCCGAATCAACTCTCTTAATTTTAATTTTAGTATTATTTTCTATACCACTATGAATTAAAGCTTCATAAATAGATTTGTAAGCATCTTGAAGGCTGATATATTTGCCAACCATAGCAATTTCTTTTTCTCGTTTAGGAAAATAGATTTTTTCAACTATTTTCTTTTTCCATCCTGCTAAATCTTTTTTTCCCTTTTTTAAACTAAGTTTAGCTGCAATTCTTTCTCCCAGGCTTTGTTCTTGAAATTTCAAAGGAACTTCATAAATACTTTTAACATCTACAGCATCAAATACATCTTTTTGACAAACATTACAAAATAAAGCTATTTTTTCTTTAACTGCTTTTGAAAGTAATTTTTCTGAACGGCATAATAATATATCAGGCTGAATTCCAATTTCCCGCAGCCTACCTACACTATGCTGAGTAGGTTTAGTTTTAATCTCATCAGCGCTTTTTATATACGGAACTAAAGTAACATGAATGCTTAAAGCATTAGTAATTCCTTCTTCAATCCTAAATTGCCTGATTGCTTCTAAAAACGGTAAGCTTTCAATATCACCGACAGTACCGCCAATTTCAACGATTACTATATCTAAATTATTTTTTTTCGTTACTTTTCTGATTTTATTTTTTATTTCATTTGTTATATGAGGAATAACTTGAACCGTTTTACCTAAATACTCTCCCTTTCTTTCTTTTCTTATAACTGCATCATAGATTTTTCCGGTAGTAATATTATTTTCAAGACCGAGTTTTGCATTTGTAAAACGCTCATAGTGGCCTAGGTCTAGATCGGTTTCAGCTCCATCTTCAGTTACATAAACTTCCCCGTGTTGATAAGGGCTCATTGTACCAGGGTCAACATTTATGTAAGGATCACACTTTATCAAACTTATCTTTAATCCTTTAGCTTCAAGTAATTTTCCAATCGAAGCAGAAGCTATTCCTTTGCCTAAGCTTGAGACGACACCACCGGTTATAAAAATAAATTTTGTCATAACTGTCTGCCTCCTTCAAAAATAATTTTATTAAAAGATTTTGGTATCTGAGACGGATATCTCTGATTAAAGCAAGCTGTACAAAAACTATTTTGCATTTGACTCACCGCACTTAGTAATCCTTCTAAACTTAGATAATGTAGGCTATCTAAACCTAAAAAATCTCTAATTTCCTCAATCCGTTTACCTGAAGCAATCAGCTCTTTTTTAGTAGGAAAATCAATACCATAAAAACAAGGCGCCTGAATCGGCGGACAACTTACGCCCATATGCAGTTCTTTTGCACCGGCCTGACGCAGTGCTTTTATCTTAACTCGAGTGGTTGTACCTCTTACGATAGAATCTTCAATAATCAAAACCTTTTTTCCAGCTAAAAGATCTCTTACCGGATTTAATTTAACCCTAACCCGAAAATCTCTCACAAATTGAGACGGTTGAATAAAGGTTCTGCCTATATAGTGATTTCTAATCATCGCATTCTGATAAGGTAATTTTGCCTGCTCGGCATAACCTAGCGCAGCACAATTTCCTGAATCAGGAATTGGCATAACGAAGTCACAATCCGGCCTATATTCACGGGCTAACTGCCGGCCGAGAGAATTTCTAGTAAGGTAAACATTTTTTCCAAAAACATTACTGTCGGGACGGGCAAAATAGATATATTCAAAAATACAAAAAGCTGACTTTGGTTTTTTAGTTAATTTAATTGATTCAAGTTTTTCTTCTTTTATAAATAAAATTTCTCCTGGCTCAATGTCTCGAATGTATTTAGCTCCGATTAAATCTAGGGCAGAAGTTTCACTGGCTAAAATATAAGCCCGATCAAGTTTGCCTAAGCAAAGTGGCCTAAAACCTAGAGGGTCTCTGGCCGCAACTACTAATTGATCAACCATTATCGCCAACGAATACGCCCCTTCTAAGCGAGAAAGAACTTGTTTAATTTTTACCTTTATATCTTTTTGGCTAGATTTAGCAATAAGGTGAGCTATGATTTCAGAATCAGAACTAGTTTGAAAAATTGTCCCGCTATTTTCCATTTCATTATGAAGGTCAGTAATATTAGTTAAATTACCGTTGTGAGCTACACTAATACTTTCTTTTTTATGAGAAGCTAAAAAAGGTTGGATGTTAACCAGAGAAGGCGACCCAGTAGTCGAATAGCGAACATGGCCAATAGCATATTTTCCTTCTAAAGCAGTTAATGATTTTTGGTTAAAAACATCTGCTACTAAACCCATCTTTTTTTGATGATAAGTTTTCCTTCCATCAAAACTTACAATTCCTGCGCTTTCTTCACCTCTATGCTGAAGGGCATAGAGACCCAGATAAGTCAATTTAGATGCTTCAAGATGCCCACTTACTGCAAATATTCCACACATAATAAAACTAGTAATACTCCTGAAGAGGTTTTATTTCCATCTCTTCTAAAATAATTGCTTTCATACCTTCAAGTAAAGCTTTGGCTCCAGGTACAGTTGTTATACAAGGAATCCCTTGCATAATAGCCATGCTTCTTATCGGCCTCATATCCGAATGGCCAATTTTACCTGAGGGAGTATTAATTATTAACTTTATTTTATTTGTTTTTATATAATTTAAAATTTGCTTGTCCCCTTCGGAAATTTTCCCAACCAACTCAACTGGTATGTTTTTTGATTGTAAAGCATTCTTTGTTCCCTCAGTAGCAATAATTTTAAATCCTATTTTAGAAAATTGGCTAATTACAGAAAGCATCAGTTTCTTATCCCCGTCTTTTAAACTTACAAAAATCAACCCTTCTTTAGGCAATAACTGGCCAGCTGCCAGTTGAGCCTTATAAAAAGCTTTTCCGAAGCTTTGATCTATTCCCATAACTTCCCCGGTTGATTTCATCTCAGGGCCTAAAATAATATCTACTCCGGAAAAACGAGAAAACGGCAAAACTGACTCTTTAACAGCAATATAATCTATATTCTTTTCTTTAGTTAATCCAGCTTCCTCTAGGCTTTGGCCGACCATTACCTTAGCTGCTATTTTGGCTAAAGCTATTCCGGTCGCTTTACTGACAAAAGGAACCGTACGAGAGGCTCGCGGATTCACCTCTAGGACATAAACCTTACTATCTTTTATAGCAAATTGAATATTAATCAGGCCCTTTACTTTTAATTCCTTTGATAGCATATAAGTATTTTCTTTTATTTTATTAATAATTTCTAAATTAAGATTATAGGGTGGAAGCACACAAGCTGAATCACCAGAATGAATCCCGGCTTCTTCGACATGTTCCATGATACCTCCAATTACTGTGTCTTTACCATCCGATACAGCATCTACATCAACCTCGACTGCATCCTCTAGAAACTTATCAATTAAGATCGGATCTTTAGGGGATACATCTATTGCTTTTTCCATAAATT
>JAIPHQ010000032.1 GCA_021735115.1 Candidatus Omnitrophota bacterium | reverse complement strand
TTAGGTAATTTAGAGGATTATCATTTTGTTGAAATTATGGCGTGGCCGGGTGGATGTTTAGGCGGAGGCGCCCAACCTATTCCTACTACTGATTATATAAGAAAGCAGCGGGCAAAAGCAATATACTCTGAAGATGAGCAACTAACTATTAGAAAATCTCATCAAAATCCAGTAGTTCAAACTCTTTATAAAGAGTTTTTGACTGATGGGCCTTGCGGGCATAAAAGCCATAAGTTCTTGCATACTAAATATTTTCCTGGAAGCAACTGGATTGGGAAAAAACCAAAAGTAAAAGTTAAGAAGAAATAACATGAAGAATAAAAATTATAATAAAAAAGATAAGATAAATATTCCTAAACAAGATCTGGAATTTTCAGATAAACAATATCTTGATTTAGTGGGTTTTGTTTCTCATGAATTGAAAGGGATTCTTTCATCGGTTGTTTTAAATACCTATAATTTGCAAAATGGTTTATTAGGGGAATTAAATGATTCCCAGAAAAAAACATTAAAATCAATAAGCCGAAATCTAGATTATTTAACTACAACTGTCCGTAATTTTTTAAATTTTAGCCGGATTGAAAAACAAGAGTTATCTTTAAATAAATTTCGTTGTTTGTTAAAAGAACACATAGTTGATGTTTCTGTTGACTCATATTCACAAGCAGCTGCTGATAAAGATATAAAAATTGTAAATAAAATAATTCCTTCATTAGAAGTAGAGGTCGACTCAGGGTTGTTACAGATAGCATTAAATAATCTTTTATCAAATGCGATCAAGTACGGCAGAGAAGGTAAAGAAATTATAATATCAACTGAATTAGACAAAGATAAAGTTATTGTTGAAATATACAACCAAGGAGAACCCATAGATAAAACGGATATTGATAAATTGTTCAAAAAGTTTAGCCGTTTGCGTTATCGCGGGACAGAAAAAATTAAAGGAACTGGTATCGGCCTTTATATTGTTAAAGAGATTATTAATGAACACAATGGAGATATTTGGGTTGAGCCAAAACCAGAAGGAAACAGTTTTAAGTTCAGTTTAAAAGTGGTACAATAGCACCTTAAAAATTACAAAATTATGAAGAATAAAATTTTGATTATTGATGATGATGCCGATTTTGTTGAAGCGATTTCTTTACTTTTAGAAGGAAATGGTTATAGCACGCTTCAGGCTTATAATGGCAAAGAAGGGTTTGCCAAAGCAAAAGAGAAAACGCCCGATTTGATAATGCTAGATATGAAAATGGCATATCAAACCGAAGGTGCCGAAACTGCTAAGGCAATGTCAAAGGATGCAGAGATAAAGGATATTCCTGTTATTTTGGTAACGGGAATCGGTAAGGAATTAAATAATAAATTAAAAGATATTCTTAAAAATGAAGCAATGTCAGTTAAAACCATTGTTGAAAAACCGATAGAGGCAAAAGAGTTGCTCAAAATAATAAAAAATCATATCGGTGAAAGCGGTGGTAAAGAGCACCGAGAATTAATTAAACAAATTACTAATTTTGCTAATAAATGGAAAGATAAAAAGGGCAATTTAGTTATGATTCTTCATGAAATACAAAATTACTATGGTTATGTTCCCAGGGGCATTTCGTTCCAATTATCTCGTTTGCTGGGTATTCCTTTGGCAAGAATTTATGAAGTCATAACTTTTTATAATTTTTTTAAACTTTCTCCTCCTGGAAAACATATGATTTCAGTTTGTATGGGTACGGCTTGTTATCTAAAAGGTGCTGCGGAATTAGTTGCTAAAATTAAAAACCTTCTTGAGATAGAAGAAGGCCAAACCACAGAAGATGGCCTTTTCCATTTTCAAGTTGTTAGGTGCTTAGGTTGTTGTGGGTTAGCCCCTGTAATTATGATTGATAAAAAAATATATCCTAAGGTTCCACTAGATAGCTTAGAAGGTATTCTTTCTAAATATAGGCAAAACAAGAATTGATATGGCTAAATTAAATTATAAAAAAATAGAAGAGTTTCGTAAAAAACTTCAAAAGCAAAGTTCAGGTTTTATTAAGGTTGGAGTAAGTTCTTGTGGGATAGCAGCTGGAGCAAATGATGTGTTGAATCGTTTCATAGAGTTAAAAAAAGAAAATAATTTAGATATTGATATTAGGAAATGTGGTTGTGCTGGTATGTGCTATGCGGAGCCACTGGTAGAAGTTTCACTAAATGGCAAAGATTCTGTAACTTATAAAGAAGTTACACCTGAATTGGTTGAAAAAATAGTAAAAAATCATATTATTTCCGGAGAAGTTCAAGAAGAGTTTATTTATAAAACTGATACTGAAAAAAAGCAATTTAAATTAATTCTTTCTAATTGTGGAAAAGTTAATCCGGAAAGTATTGAAGATTATATTTCTTTAAATGGATATAGGGCGGTAGAGAAAGTTCTTACCCAAGGCAGCAGGGAAGATGTAATTGACCAATTAAAAATTAGTGGTTTACGGGGAAGAGGCGGAGGAGGTTTTCCTACCTGGCTAAAATGGAATTTTGCCAAAGGAGTTAATGCAGATAAAAAGTATATAATTTGTAATGGCGATGAAGGCGATCCCGGGGCCTATATGGACAGAAGCCTCCTAGAAGGTAATCCTCATGCAATTATAGAAGGTATGATTATTGCTGGCTTTGCTGTGGGTGCTGATGAGGGTTTTTTTTATATTCGAGCCGAATATCCTCTTGCAATTTCTCGGATTCAAAAAGCTATTGATGCTGCTACTGAGTGGGGGTTGTTAGGGGATAATATTTTAGATACTGGGTTTAATTTTAGTTTACAAATTCGTCTTGGCGCTGGTGCATTTGTTTGTGGCGAAGAAACTGCTTTGATTGCCTCAATTGAAGGAAAGCGTGGTTATCCTTCCCCGCGTCCGCCTTATCCTTCGGTAAAGGGACTTTGGTCTAGGCCAACTGTTATTAACAATGTCGAAACTTTGGCTAATATTCCTCTTATTCTTGATAGAGGAGGAAAATGGTTTTCAAAAATTGGCAGTAAAGATTCTAAGGGCACTAAGGTTTTTGCTTTAACTGGAAAAGTTAAAAATTCAGGTTTAGTTGAGGTTCCTATGGGTATAACTCTAAGGGAAATTGTCTATGATATTGGCGGTGGTGTCTCCGGTGGCAAAGTAAAAGCAATTCAAACTGGTGGGCCTTCTGGAGGGGTTATCCCCGAAAAACATTTTGATACCCCTGTAGATTATGAGAGTTTACAGAAATTAGGTTCAATAATGGGCTCCGGCGGAATGATTGTTATGGATGAAAAAGATTGTATGGTTGATATTGCGAAATTTTATATGAAATTTTGTGTAGAAGAAGCTTGCGGTAAGTGTTCTCCGGGCCGAATTGGAACTTATCAGATGTTACAATATCTCAAGAAGATCTCTATCGGCCAGGCAAATATGAAAGATTTACAGCTATTAGAAGATATTGCTTATGCAGTTCAAAGAACTGCTTTATGTGGATTGGGCCAAACTGCGCCTAATCCAGTAATTTCAACTTTAAAATTTTTTCGTAGTGAATATATCTCTCACATTAAAGATCATAAATGTCCAGCAGGAAAATGTAAAAGTTTATTAAAATACCAAATAATTGAAGAGAAATGTAAAAAATGTGGTGCTTGTATGAAGGTTTGTCCGGCAGGGGCAATTTCAGGAGATAAAGACAAAGGCTACTTAATAGATCAAAAAAAGTGTATTCAGTGTGGTGAATGTTTTCAAATTTGTAGTTTTGATGCAATAAAAAAAGATTAATTATGGTTAAAGCATTAATAAATAATAAAGAAGTGGTAGTTAAAAAGGGCACGACAATTCTTGATGCTGCCAAAAAAGTAAATATAGATATACCTACTCTATGTAAGCACCCTGATTTAGATGCAAGTGCTGCTTGTGGTATTTGTGTTGTTAAAAATAAAGGGTCAAAAAAGATGCTTCGGGCTTGTTGCACTGCTCTAGAAGAAGGGATGAGTATAGTTACCCATGACAATGAGCTTCAAAAGGTAAGAAGAACAGTTATCGAATTGATTCTATCAAACCATCCTAATGATTGCCTTCAATGTGCACGTAATAATAATTGTGAATTACAGAAGTTAGCGGCTGATTTTGGTATAAGGGATGTTCCTTTCCCTCAATTTTTAAGAGATGTTCCTGAAGATGAATCTACTCAAACTATTGATCTTGTTCCTTCAAAGTGTATTCTTTGTGGCAGGTGTGTACAGGTATGTCAGGATTTACAAGATGTATGGGCTCTTTCTTTTATTGAAAGAGGCCATAAAACCCGGATTTCTGCCGCCGGAGATATTAATTTATCAGAAAGTCCTTGTATTCGTTGTGGACAATGTTCAGCACATTGCCCTACCGGTGCTATTGCGGAACACGATCAAACTGATGTAGTTTTTCAAGCCCTATATGATCAAAAAAAATATTGTATGGTTCAAATTGCGCCTGCTGTAAGGGTTGCGATTGGAGAGGCCTTTAATTTTCCAATTGGAGCTAATTTAACTGGAAAAATTTATGCTGCTTTACGCCGCTTAGGTTTTAATGCGGTTTTTGATACATCCTTTGGTGCTGATGTTACTGTTATGGAAGAAGCTACTGAGTTTGTGGAACGTTTTGTTCATAAAAAGGGCAAACTACCTTTGATAACTACTTGTTGTCCTTCTTGGGTTGATTTTATGGAAAAATTTTATCCGGATATGATTGATAACTTTTCATCTTCGAAATCTCCTCACGAGATGTTAGGGGTATTAGCAAAGACCTATTTTGCTCAAAAAAATAAAATAGACCCAAAGGATATGTATATGGTATCAATCATGCCTTGCACATCTAAAAAATATGAGATAAGCCGAAGCAATCAGATGTATGCATCTGGGTATCAAGATGTTGATGTCTCGCTAACTACTCGAGAATTAGCGAGGATGATAAAACAAGCTGGAATTGATTTTGCTAGCTTAGAAGAAGAAAAAAGTGATAACATATTAGGTGATTATACCGGAGCTGGAGTAATTTTTGGTGCAACCGGTGGGGTTATGGAGGCAGCTTTGAGGACCGCTTATTACTTAGTTACTGGTAAAAACTTTAAAGAAGTAAAATATAAAGATGTTCGTGGGCTTGAAGGCGTAAAAGAAACAGTTATAAATATAGCTGGAGAAAAAATTAAGATAGCCATTGCTCATGGTATGGGAAATGTGGAGACTGTTTTAAATAAAGTTCGTCAAGCTCTAGCTGAAGGCAAAAACCCTCCCTATGATTTTATTGAAGTTATGGCTTGCTCAGGTGGATGTATTGGTGGGGGTGGCCAGCCTTATGGGGTTACTGATCAGCTACGTATTGGACGAACTGCTGGCCTTTATCAAGACGATGATAAAAAAGAAATTCATTTTTCTCATGATAATCCGTATATAAAAAAATTATACAAAGATTTTTTAGGAAAGCCATCAGGAGAAAAATCTAAAAAACTATTACATACAAGGTATGTGCCGCGTCCGCTTTATAAAAAATAATCGGTGTTAATCCCCAACCTTATGAGAAAAACACCCAAATCTTTAAGATTGCAATTAGGTTTATTCGGAAGGACTAATATTGGTAAATCAACATTTTTAAATATGGTCGCTGGCCAGGATGTATCAATTACTTCCTCGATTGCCGGTACTACAACGGATGTTGTCGAAAAATCAATGGAGCTTCTTCCGGTTGGCCCGGTAGTTTTCTTAGATACTGCTGGAGTAGATGATAAATCAGAATTGTCTTCTCTAAGGCTTGCCAAAACAAGGAAAATATTTGATCGGGCTGATATTATTATACTTTTAGTAGAGCCTAATCTTTGGTCAGATTTTGAGCGAGAAGTAGTTTTAGAAGCAGAAAAAAGGAATACTTCTTTAATTATAGTTATCAATAAAGTTGATCAAAAAAAACCAAAAGAAGAGTTTCTTAAGAAGATAAAAAAATATACTAATTTTTATCTCTTGGTATCAAGCATAGATGTAAAAAATAGAGACAGATATGTTAATTTACTAAAGAGTTATTTAATAAAATGTTGTCCTGATGATTTTATAAACCCACCTTCTTTGGTGGGAGATCTTTTGCCAGAAGGTGGCCTAGCGGTTTTGATTGTTCCCATTGATCTTGAAGCTCCCAAAGGAAGAATAATTCTGCCTCAAGTACAAACAATAAGAGATTGCCTAGATAATAAGCAAATGGCTTTAGTTGTTAAAGAAAGTGAATATGTTAGCAGTCTTAGCAAATTAAATAATAATCCGGATTTAGTTATTTGTGATTCGCAAGTAGTATCATTTATGGTAAAAAATAGCCCTCTTGATGTAAATTGTACTACATTTTCAATTGTTTTTTCACGCAATAAAGGAGAGTTAGCCGAGGAGGTAAAAGCAGTTACTGTAATTGATAGATTAGAAAATGGTGATAAAGTTTTAATTGCTGAAGCTTGTTCTCATCATCCCATAGAAGATGATATCGGGCGCATAAAAATACCTAAGTGGTTAAGGCAATATACAAAAAAAGATATAAAAATTGATTCTTGTGCTGGAAGGGATTATCCAGACAATTTATCAAAATATAAACTAGTTGTTCATTGTGGCGGTTGTATGATAACACGTAGAGAGATGTTGTTTAGAATTCAAAAAGCTAAAGAACAAAAGGTTCCTTTGACTAATTATGGTTTGGCGATATCACATTTGCAAGGGGTTTTAGATAGGGTGCTTTCTCCTTTTCCAGAAGCACAAAAAATATATCAAGAGGAAAAAGTGGAGGGCTAAAAATGCAAGAAAAAATAGACCTAGATTTATGGAAAAAAAATAGGATAAAAGAAGATGAGGTTAAAAAATATAAAAAACAAGATCAGAAGTCTTTTATCGACCAAGACTTAATTGAATCTCTTTTAGCTAAAAAAAGAAAAATCGGCAGAAAAGAAGTTGAAGATATTTTAGCAAAATCTTTAACGATTGAAGCATTAAGTTTAGAAGAAACAGCGGTGTTGCTTTCTGTAGAAGATAAGGAATTGCTTGATTTAATGCAAGAGACTGCCTTTAAAATAAAGAAAAAAGTTTATGACAATAGAATCGTAACTTTCGCACCCTTGTATTTAGGTAATTTTTGTGTAAATGATTGTCTTTATTGTGGATTTCGCAAATCAAATGAGAATGCTAGACGGAAAGTATTGAATTCTTCTGAGATTGAATCTGATACAAAAGTGTTGGCTGGGAAAATTGGCCATAAGCGCTTAATTGTTGTCTACGGAGAGCATCCGCTTAATGATGTTGATTATATAGAAGAGAGTATTAAAACAATTTATTCAGTTCGGGAAAAAACAAAAAATGGTTTTGGCCAAATCCGACGGGTAAATATAAATGCATCTCCTTTTAAAATCGCTGATTTAAAAAGGTTACATGAGGTTGGTATAGGAACCTACCAAGTTTTTCAAGAAACTTATCATCCTGATACATATAAAATACTGCATCCAAAAGGTACAATTAA
>JAIPHQ010000031.1 GCA_021735115.1 Candidatus Omnitrophota bacterium | reverse complement strand
TTATTGCCTAAATCATAGACATCCCTTACTTTTCCTTTTTTATATAATTTTAATTTGTTCAAATTATTTTTTTCTAACATCTTAGCCTCCTTTTTAAATATTTAAGAAGCTAGCCGGCTTGGGGTAATTTCCATATTTACTTTGACAATCTAACAATCTTTTCTTTTGTTCTTCTAATTCTTCAAAGAGAACCTCAGGTATATTGTCTCTATCTCGATAAATATTAGTTATTCTTTCTATTTTTTCTAAATTTTTAACAACTCTTAAACTAAACTGAGTATTATAATCAGCTTCAGAATAGTCTTTATCTAAATAATCTTTAAACAATAATTTTAGATCTTCATATTCAGGAATAAAACCTGTCGGAGTCCGTATTGCCTTTACTTTTTTATCAACTCTTAATTTAGCCCATTTAAGCCAAATTTGTTTATCTTTCATTCCGTTTAAAAATTTTCCCTCTTTATCCCTTAAAAAATAATTAACAGAAAATATTAAGGGTACTTCTTTTAGGCCTTCTTGAAAATTCAGATTAGCTTGGATATACCTACCTAGAGGAACTGATAAAAAATCCATATTACTCATTGGATTGAATACTCTAACTCCCTCTTGGCCTAAGGTAGCAGCAGTGGTCTCTGATTCAAGACTCGCAGCCTTAGTTATAATCCCATGTTGCCAACTAAACGCCTCCTCTATGGGCACCGATGTATCAGAATCTCTTCCTCCATAGATTAGGCCTTTAATGTTTACCCCATCAGGATTATTAAGATTTTTGTCAGCATTTTCTAGATTTTTAATTCTAATTGTAAACCGAGCATTCTTATGAGAAACAGGGATTTCTTCTCCTTCACTATCGGTTTTGCCAGGAAACCAAATACCAGAAAAATTTGTTCCAGATGAAGGCTGTTCTTTG
Organism: Candidatus Omnitrophota bacterium; assembly: GCA_021735115.1. Next base: position 6,583 of record JAIPHQ010000031.1, on the reverse strand, counting down.
CCTTTTCCTTCCCAAAAAGGTAAATTATCTTCACTTACTAAAATATTTGAGAAAATTACCTCTCCTTCTTCAGATAAAGTTTTATAGATAATCGGGTCATCTTCAGGGTTTACCCCTTTAATAATTCCAAAGGCACCTCTTTCTACATTAGTACCGAATGCTTTTGAATCTTTTTTCTTTAGATAAGCTATATCATCTCCAATTATAGTTTCACCTTTAATCATAGCAGTTGAAGTTTTACCACACATGCTGGGATAAGCCCCGCAAAAATAAGATTTATCCCCATCTTTATTCGAAACTGACATAACAAACATATGCTCAGCTAACCAATCTTGAGATGTAGCTTTGTTAATCGCCAATCGTAAGGCTAATTTCTTTAAACCTACGGTATTGCCAGCATATTGGGTATTAGCACTGTAGACAAGTTGGTCATCTAAATTTATATAAACTCTTCTTTTGTCAATATTTTTACTTACTCCACCTTCAAGCTCTCCTGCACTATGGATAAATTTAAAGAAATCTGAACTATTTTTAATTTTTTTAAATTGATTGTATCCAGGACGGTAAAGGATATCCTCTGAGTGGGCAACATAAAAAGAATCGGTAATTTGAACTGCCGGTAAAGAAAACATGGAGTCGGTTGGACCCAGGCAGAAGAAACAAATAAGCATTTCTTTACCTTTCATAATATCTTTTAAAATTGTCTTTATTTCTTCTGTTCCTTTTTCTTTTTCAATACTATTAAGCCGGCTTTTTTCTAAAACTTGTTGATTATGCAAATATTTAGTCTTCTTTTTATCCCGAGCTTGATCATTATAACCATCAAAATGGACAGTATGGCCCTCTTTAGCCAAAGCTTTTTCTTCGCCTGTTTCTTTTGCTTTTTCTCTAATATAACTTATATCTTCTTCTGAATCAGTGCGAACAAAAACAGAACTAGGATTACAGAGCTCAATAAATTCAGCTATAAAGTTAAAAAGATTAGAATTGGAAAGATTTTCTAATTTTTGGAAGTTTTTCTGGTCTAATTTTTCTTTTAAAAAGTCTAAAGATTTTTCTTGCATAATTTACACCTCTTGTATTAATTAAATAAAAATGGAAGTTGTGATATCTCTTAATATAATCGAATAGTTGATTGCTAATTTACCATAATATAGGTATATTGGCAAGATTTTTTCAGCCTAAATCAACTACATCAGATCTATTATAAAGTGAAAGAAAAAGTAATAAATAATCTTGAATTTGCCTGGTAATAAGAAAATTATTAGCTACATGGCTTCTACCGTGGATCCCTAACCTTTTTGCATATTCAGGCTCTTGAATCAATTGTTTTATCCAATAAGCCGTGCCTTCTATGGTATAGGTTAAAATACCGGAATATTTATGAGCAATTTGTAAGGGAATTCCCCCCACAGCAGAAGCTATTACTGGCTTTTCCTTCCAAAGAGCCTCACAAACAGTAAGGCCAAATCCTTCACGAAGAGATTTCTGTAAAATCACAGTAGATGCTCTCTGTAAAGCATTTATTTCAAAATGACTTTGAGACGGTAGGTGTAAAATAAAAATATCCTTATCCAAAGCAGCTAAATTCTCTGCTTTTTTTAAAACTTCTATAGTATTAGGGTCATCAGTTGCTCCACCTCCAGCTAAAACTAATTGACAATCAATATATTTTTTTACTAACCGATAACTTTTTATAACTCCTAACGGATCTTTGAGGTAATCAAATCTAGAAACTTGAGTAACTATTGGCTTGTCTTTATCTATATTATATTTTTCTAAAACAGAATTAATTTCGCGCTGACTTAGTTTTTTATTTTTTTCGCTCAAAGGGTCAATTGAAGGAGAAATTAAAACTTGCCTGCAATCAAGCCGGCGGGCAAAGGCAGGTGCACTAAATACAGCGGCATCATAGTTTTGGATAAATCTTTTTAAAAAATTCCAAACATCTTGTTGTGGTTTTGAAAAATCTACATGGCAACGCCATAACCATTTTTTGTCTTTACTATTATCTTTATTTATTAAAGCAATTGGTTGAGGATCATGAATGTATATAATATCTGCTTCATTTGATATTTTTTTTTGATTTTTTTCATTTATTTCTAAAAAGTATTGATATTCTTTATCAGTTAGCCTAACATCTAATCCGTGTAAAGCATTATGAATTTTTTTAGTTATAGTAAAAAAATAATCTTCAGCATCTAAAGTATCCCAACTAACTGACACTCCTAAGTCCTTCATTAAAGGAATCATCCGAGATAATATTTCAGCAACTCCCCCACCAAATCGTGTTGAATTTATATTTTGAATTTTTTTATCGGTTAATTTACTGGCTACCAAATAAAGTTCATCGACAATTTGTTTTCCTACTACCGGAATATATTCTTTTATTGATTTCATTTTTGTATATATTTTTTTGTTAAATGAATAATTTTTCTTCGTAACCCTTCTAAGGTATGAGTATAAGGGTCCAAAGACGCAATTTGATCAGCCAACCTCCCAAACCCATTATCTTTTAACCAACGAGAAAAATCATTTTCATGTTTTTGTAGCCTCATTCTAGCTTCAAACATATGAAAGTAGAATGAATGAATAGTAACTTGATTAAGACAATCAATAAACTCTTCTAAATTATTCGCCTTAAATGGTGTATTTAAAATAAACATCTTAGAAGACATAAAGTTAAATTCTTCTCCTGGAATACAATCCCGCAAAGAAGAAGTGTCTTTAAGATAATCTTTAATAATTTTTATAAATTCTTCCCTCAAAAGTTCTATATCTTTAAATTGAAATATTTCAACACTAGCTATCATTTCCCCTAATCGTTTTAAGCCTAAAGAAGCTGTGATCCAATAACTAAAATCATTAGGATGTTCAGGAGAAAAATATATATGTTGCTCCAGGAACCTATGAGTATGGTGGTAAATACTTGCAGCAGGAACAATTTTGGCATTTTCAACCAATTGTTCTAAATTTTTTGCTTTTTTTCCTAACAGCTCAATTTGATTAATGCGGGTTCTAAAGACAAAAGGGTTCATTGGCTAAAATTATTGCCAATTTTTAAGGCAAATTTGAAATGATATTATAAAAGGTTTGGTATACGTCTCTTCTTCCAATAATTCCAACTATTTTTTTACTTTGCATAACTGGTAAACTGAAAACATTTTTGTATTTCATTATAGATATTATTTCATCTAAGTTCGTAGTCTTTTTTATGGTTATAGGTTCCTTTGACATCGCATAACTTACTTTTGGATCTGAAATTGTGCTTGAATTTTGTTGAATCACATTGCCAGATTCTATCATGTCCATAACTAAAAACAAGTCACGGTCAATAATTAAACCAGAAAGTTTTCCTTTTTCACTTACAACCGGTAAACCACTTACTCTTTTTTTAACCATAATTTTTGCTGCTTCAGATAAATGCTTATCTTCCTTTATAGTTAACACATTTTTAGTCATAATATCTTTTGCTTTAATTGATTTAAGTTTATTTTTAAGAATATCTAATTTTGTTTTTCCTTTTTTTTGAGCCATATTATCCTCCTTAGAATCTAATTAAATTTATTTTTTACATGTTTTGTTGTTTTGTTCAATAAAATTTCTATCCGGCTGGTTTTACTTACAAAATCAACAGCTCCTAATTTATCAAAGGTATCCTTTAGGCCGCCTTTACTAGAATAAATTAGAATTGGTATGCTGCTTAAATCTTTTTTTGCCTTAATTTCTTTAAATAACCGAAAACCACTCATGCCTCCTTGAAGGGAGACAGCCATTATTATTAAATTAATCCATTCAGATTGTAAAATTTGAAGGGCTTCTTTAGCCCTTGTAACTCTTTTAACTAAATATCCCTTATCCTTAAGCCTACTTTCTAACACCTCTGAATCCGTTATGTCTCCATCAACAATTAATATCTTTTTATACATTCTTTCTTTGGTTTTTTTCTTAATAAATTTTTGTTTCTTTTTCTTAAAATCAAAACTATAAGTTTTATTTAAGGATAAATAATGCAATTTGCCACAGATTTCAATCGGAACAAAGCAAAATTTTGATTTATTCCCTTTTATATATAGTTTAATTTGGTTGTTTTCTAAGACAACAAAAACTTGGTAACCTTGATAGTAAAAATTATAGTTAATTTTTGTCAATTCTTCAGGAGGATTAGGATTAATTCTTATTCTATTTTCAAAAGGCCAAACCCCGCAAAAACCGCGCATAACCATATCGATAGATCCACCCATTACTCCAGCATGTATCCCTTCAGGAGTAGTACCTCCCTGCGTATCATAGATATCAGACTTAAGAACTTGCTGAAACCAATACCAATCCTCTCCTTTTTTTTCAATTAAGTTTGCCAAATAGCAATGGACAACTTTGCTTAAAGTTGAACCGTGAGAGGTTCTTTTGATGTAATAATTATAGTTTTTCTTTAAAATATTAAAATCTATATTATACCCTAATCTTTTGAAAAGTTCTTTAGCTTCGGAAAAATAAAGAAGATAAAAAATCATTAAAACATCAGCCTGTTTCGCTACCTTATATTCATCAGGAGATTTACCCTCTGCTTTTAAAATTCTATCCATTCTTTTAATATTTTTATATTTTTTTCGGTAAAAAGGCCAATTAATCTCCTTTAGATTAAAATATCCTTCAAATTGAGAAATTATTCCATTTTTATCTATTATAATTTTCATCTTCCTAGTTATATCATCCCACCGCTTAAATTCTTTGTCAGTAATCCCCAGCTTATTTTTTATCCGGAGAGATTGGTGCTCGGGAATAATCGAAAGAGCCCGTTGAGCTTTTAATATTGTCCAAACAATTAAAATATTTGTATAGCTATTATCCCGCAAGCCAGCTTTTTTTGCCCCGGGTATTTTTTCATGGAACTCATCCGGGCCCATTAAACCTTCGGTGTGAAAACGGCCATCCTTTTTATCAAATTTCACCAAACTTGATCCAAACTTAGCAATATCTGCAAGCATCTCTGCACCATAATGAATCATAAAATTTAAATCCCCAGTTCTACCCCAATGCCGCCAAATATTATAAGCTATATCAAAAGAAATGTGCCTTTGTAACTTACTATAATCCGGCCCCCACTTACCAGATAAAGGATTAAGATGAATAATTTGAGATTCTTCTTGGCCAGTTGATGAACTCTGCCAAGGAAACATTGCACCTTTAAATCCAGCCTTTTTAGCTGATTTTTTTGCAGGAAGAAGGCGTCTGTATCTATATAAGATGAGTGACTGAGTTACCTCAGGAAGATGAGCATCAAAAAAAGGGGTAGTAAAAATTTCATCCCAAAAGATATGACCTCGATATGCCTCACCATGCAATCCTCTAGCAGGAAGGCCAGTATCTAAGCCGACTGTATTTAGTGAGGCTGTTTGGAGTAGATGAAAACTGTGCAGCCTTAAGGCTTTTTGACTAAATCTAGATCCCTTTAGGCCTAAATCAAATTTTTGCCATAAAGAATGCCAAGCTTTTTTATGTGTTTTTACAATATCTTTAAACCGCCCAGCTTCTTTAACAGATTTTTTAGCTCTGGTAAAAGGATTACTTACATCTTTATCTTTTGAGCTATAAATGGCTACTATTTTTTCTATATTATAAGTTTGATTTTTCTTAACATTTAATTCAGCCTCTTGATAAATTTTTTCTTTTTCCCTTTTTACCTTTTTTTTGATTGGTTTAACCTTTTTACCGCCTTTTTTATAAATATTTATTCTGGCCGCTTCAAAAATAGTTATCTTCGACTGGCTTGTTTTTGCCTTAAGATAAATACAATTAGAAGAAAAAGAATTAGTTGAAATAGCTTTTAGATGCTTGGAATTAAGTTGGCGGTAGCGAGCTACTCCTGTATTTTCTACTGATCCATCTAGACCAGCAAAAATAGTAATTTTTCCACTATAATTTTGCGGTTTAATTTGATATTTAATCGCAGCCCTATGACGGTCTGCCATATGAACTAATCTTTCTTCAATTACAGTTGTTTTCTTTTTATCACGAGTAGAAAAAGTTACCGTTCGTTTTAATATCCCTGTTTTTAGATTAAGTTCTTGATTCCATTTATGAATTTTTTCTGAAGCTGGGTTTAACCAATTGCCTTTTCCAATCTTAAAGGTAAGAGGAAGCCAATTAGGGCAATTAACAAGATCATCATTTTTTATAAGTTTACCGGAGACGTGCGTACCTAATTTATTGTAGACACCAATTATATATGTGCCAGGATAGTGAATTCGAGAAGCAGAACTTTCAGAAGTTGCGCCACGGGTACCAAAATAACCATTACCCAAAGCACAAAGCGCCTCTCTTAAGCTCTCTTGTTGAGGTTTAAAAAAGCTATAGGTTAATTTCCAATTATGCCCAATTTTTTCTTTTTTATTTTTCGATTGCTTTCTCAAATAACTTCCTTACTTGTTCTGGTGAATCCACTTTAAAATGTGCTAAAGAATATTTATCCTGATCTGAAACAAGAATGCCTGTGCCTCTGGTCCTTATTGCCGAAAAAGCATATTCATCAGTAGTGTCATCACCAATGTATACAACTGATGTATTTTGCCAATTTATTTTC